>NZ_VRVA01000172.1:0-8222 GCF_008039945.1 Methylobacterium sp. WL64 | reverse complement strand
CTGCCCACCCTCCCCCCGAAGGTCCGACCCGCCGGACGCGGGCGTCGGTTTGCCACCTGAAACGCCCGTGCTAAGGCCGCTGGATCGGTGAACGCACAAGCTTCGACCCGGCCTCAACCGGGCAAGGCGGCACGAGCAGGGTAAGGGCGGGAACAGCCATGAAGGACATCCTCGACAAGCTCGCTGAGCGGCGGGCCCAGGCGCGTCTGGGCGGCGGCGAGAAGCGCGTCGAGGCCCAGCACAACCGCGGCAAGCTCACGGCGCGCGAGCGGATCGAACTCCTCCTCGACCACGGGTCGTTCGAGGAGTTCGATATGTTCGTGCAGCACCGCTCCACCGATTTCGGCATGGAGAAGCAGAAGGTGCCCGGCGACGGCGTGGTCACCGGCTGGGGCACGATCAACGGCCGCACGGTCTTCCTGTTCTCGAAGGACTTCACGGTGTTCGGCGGCTCCCTGTCGGAAGCGCACGCGCAGAAGATCGTGAAGGTGCAGGACATGGCGCTGAAGATGCGCGCCCCGATCATCGGCATCTTCGACGCCGGCGGCGCCCGCATCCAGGAGGGCGTCGCGGCGCTCGGCGGCTACGGCGAGGTGTTCCGCCGGAACGTCATGGCCTCGGGCGTGATCCCGCAGATCTCGGTGATCATGGGCCCGTGCGCGGGCGGCGACGTCTACTCGCCGGCCATGACCGACTTCATCTTCATGGTCCGCGACACGAGCTACATGTTCGTGACCGGCCCCGACGTGGTAAAGACCGTCACCAACGAGGTCGTGACCGCGGAGGAACTCGGCGGCGCCAAGGTCCACACCAGCAAGTCCTCCATCGCGGACGGCGCCTTCGAGAACGACGTCGAGGCGATCCTGCAGATCCGCCGCCTGCTCGACTTCCTGCCGGCCAACAACATCGAGGGCGTGCCGGAACTCGAGAGCTTCGACGACGTCGACCGGCTCGACATGTCGCTCGACACTCTGATCCCCGACAACCCGAACAAGCCCTACGACATGGGCGAGCTGATCCGCCGGGTCGTCGACGAGGGCGACTTCTTCGAGATCCAGGCGGCCTACGCCCGCAACATCATGACCGGGTTCGGCCGGATCGAGGGCCGCACCGTCGGGTTCGTCGCCAACCAGCCGATGGTGCTGGCCGGGGTTCTGGATTCGGATGCGTCCCGCAAGGCCGCGCGGTTCGTGCGCTTCTGCGACGCCTTCGCGATCCCGATCGTCACCTTCGTGGACGTGCCGGGCTTCTTGCCGGGCACCGCGCAGGAATATGGTGGCCTGATCAAGCACGGCGCCAAGCTTCTGTTCGCCTATTCCCAGGCGACGGTGCCGCTGGTGACGATCATCACCCGCAAGGCCTTCGGCGGCGCCTACGACGTAATGGCCTCGAAGCACGTCGGCGCCGACCTGAACTATGCCTGGCCCACCGCGCAGATCGCCGTGATGGGCGCCAAGGGCGCGGTGGAGATCATCTTCCGCAGCGAGCTCGGCGACCCGGACAAGATCGCCGCCCGCACCGGCGAGTACGAGGACCGTTTCCTGTCGCCGTTCGTGGCCGCCGAGCGCGGCTACATCGACGAGGTGATCATGCCCCACTCGACCCGAAAGCGGATCGCCCGGGCACTGGGAATGCTCCGCACCAAGGAGATGGAGCAGCCCTGGAAGAAGCACGACAACATCCCGCTCTGAGGCGGAGAAGCGGGTCGGCGGCTCCGGTCGCCGACCTGACGTCGTGCAGGCCGACACCTTACCGGATGCGGCTGATCCAGCCGATGTGGAAGACGTGTCGCGCCTCAGCTCCGGTCGCTGTGCTCGATCACCGCGCACAGCGTCAGCGGACCCTTGTCGGGCGAGACCATGGCCGAGCAGGTGATCCGGGCGCCGCCCAGGTCGACGTTGCTGTGGCGCAGGCGGACGGACGCGGCCTGGGCCTTGTGCGCCGCCTCGGTGATGGTCGCGGCATCAATGCCGGTCACGGCGTGGCCGGCCCGTCCGAAGGTCTCGAAATACACCTCCGGGGGACTGGCCCCGCGATACTGCGCGCCGACCGAAGACAGGACCGGGCTGCCGCAGGCGAGCGACAGGGTCATGTCGGGGCCGTCCGCGAAGCTGGCGTAGTCGCTGCGCCGCTCCGTCACCTTCGCGGCGGTCGCCGCCGTCACCTTGTCGATCAGGGTGTCGCAGGATTGGGCCCGAGCCGTGCCGGAGCCGGCTGCGAGGATCGTGAGGGCGAGGACGGGAAGGAGCGTGCGCATGGCCGATAGCTAGCGCAGCGCGAACACGAAAGACGCGTGGCGCGGCGTTCAGGCGCGGGGTGGCTCGGCGGCGCCGCCAAGTTCGAGAAGAACGATCTCCGGCGGCACGCCGAAGCGCACCGGGATCCGGCTCATGCCGAAGCCGCCGGACACGATCAGGTGGCGCCCGTCCTGGATGACGTGGCCATAGGCGTAATCGTGGCCCCGGACCCGCCGGATCGCCGGGGAATGGCCGAACAGCCGGACCTGGCCGCCGTGGGTGTGGCCGGAGAGCGTCAGCGAGACCCGGTCGGGGACGGCGGCGAAGATGTTGGGCTCGTGGGCCATGAGGATCACCGGCGCGTCGTCGGTGATCGTCCCGAGGGTGGCGGGCAGGTCGTCGAGTCCCTCGTCCTGGCTGTTGTAGAACGGCTGCTGGTCGGCGAGGCCGGCGAGCCAGAACGGACGCCCGTCCTTCACCAGCCGCAGCGTCTCGTTCTCCATCACCGGGATGCCGCGGGCCTCCAGCAGATGCTTCACCGCGGGCGAGCCGCGGCGGGAGCGCTGGACGGCGTGGTCGTCCCACCAATCGTGGTTGCCCAGGATGGCGTGGGTCCCGAGGGGCGCCTTCAACCCCTCGACCATCCGGGCGAACTGCGCCAGCGGCAGCTTGCGCCACGCGATCTTGCCGGCCGGGTAGTCGCCGAGCATCAGCACGAGGTCGGGCTTCAGGGCATTGGTGGCGTCGATGATCTCCGCCACCCGGTCGAACGGCATGTACGGCTCGCAGATGTGAAAATCCGCCAGCACCGCCACGCGCAGCTGCAGGGCGGGGTCCCAGCGCGGCAGGACCGGCGCGTAGGTCGTCACCACCAGCCGGTGCAGCGGCTCGACGTCGAAGGCGTAGACGCCCGTCCCGGCGAGCAGGCCGGCGCCGGCGCCCAGCCCGGTCAGGAACTGCCGGCGGCTCGGCACGATCAGCATGGAGATGTCCGTCGGTGTGGAAGGGTCCGGCACCCGCGCCGGACCGGGAGCGCGTCTAGGCGTCCAGTCCGGCGAAACCGGGGCGGTATCGCGCCGGGCGGACCCTCGCACGAAGCCGGTTCAGCAAGTCTAAAACCTGTCCCGGAGCAATGGCCTGCGGCCGCAGGCAGGCTATAAGATCTGGCATACGCCCCAAGAAACGTCCGGATCCCAATGTTGAACCGTCCCCTGCGCATCGGCACCCGCGGCAGCCCGATGGCGCTCGCACAGACCGGGATGGTGCGCGACAAGATCGTGGCGGCCAATCCCGGGCTGGAGACCGAACTCGTGGTGGTCACCACGGTGGCCGACAAGATCCTGGATCGCCCGCTCTCCGAGATCGGCGGCAAGGGGTTGTTCACCAAGGAACTCGAGCAGGCCCTGTTCGCCGATGAGGTCGATGTCGCGGTCCACTCCATGAAGGACGTGGAGACCTGGCTGCCGGACGGGCTGGTGATCGCCTGCATCCTGGAGCGCGACGACCCGCGCGACGCGTTCCTGTCACCGCATGCGGACGGGCTCGCGGGCCTTCCGCACGGCGCACGGGTCGGCACCTCGTCGCTGCGGCGGGGCGCGCAGGTGCTGATGCACCGGCCGGACCTGAAGGTCGTGCCGCTGCGCGGCAACGCCAACACCCGGATGCGCAAGCTGGAATCCGGAGAATGCGACGCGACGCTGCTGGCGCTCGCCGGGCTGCAGCGCCTCGGCCTTCAGGACATGGCGCGCAGCGTCCTCTCGGTCGAGGAGATGCTGCCCGCGGTGGCGCAGGGCGCCCTCGGGATCGAGTGCCGGGCCGACGACGCGGCGGTTCGCGCCCTGCTGGCGCCGATCGCCTGCGCCCGCACCACCACCGTGATCGCGGCCGAGCGGGCGCTGCTCGCCGAACTCGACGGCTCATGCCGGACGCCGATCGCCGCACTGGCGCAGATCGAAGGCGATACCCTCACGCTCGACGGTCTGCTGTTCCTGCCCGACGGCAGCCGGCACTGGTCGGTCTCCCGGCAGGGCCCGGCCACGGAGGCCGAGCGGATCGGCCGCGAGGCCGGCACCGTGCTGAAGGAGGCCGCCGGGGACACCTACACGCACCACCTGCAATAGGGTGGGAACGTCCGCGAGGAGGTGCAGAGGCGCCGGATAGGCCAAGCGATCAGGAGCACGATTACTCCCGCTCGTCACCCCGCTCGCGATCCCTGCGGATGCTGCGGCGGACGGCGATGAGCTGCCAGAGGCCGATCCCGAAGGCGAGCGCGAAGACCAGCCCGATATCGAAGGCCGCGAACAGGCCGTCGCTCATCGGCACGCCTCACGACGGCGCGGAGCGGCCGAAGGCCTCGCGCTCGCGCATCCGCTCGATCAGTTCGAGCACGTGCGCGACCCGGCCGCCGACATCCCACCAGGGCCGCAGCACGGAGTGCCTGCGATCCGGCATCGGGGGCTGATTCAGCACGGCGTCGATCAGGAACGCCACCTGCGGCAATGGTGGCGCCGCGAGGCTGGGTGTCGCCGGACCGGAGCGCAGGGCGCGGGCGATCAGGGCGAGCTTGCGGGGCGTCCCGACCCGGGCCCGGGTGCGGACGGAATCGTAGCCTTGCAGCGTCACGACCCGGCCGATCTCGGCATAGATCAGGGCAGCGGAGCGGATCGCGGGGCGGCAGGGGGATGGCAGCGCCGCGATGCCGGCCCCGGCTCGCCGGTACAGGCCATCGGCCTCGGTGAGCAACCGGGCCACGATGCCGGCAAGCGCCGGGCTGGGCTGCGGATCGGCCAGGAAGGCGTCCGGGTCGAGCCCGGCCTCGACCATCCAGTCGAGCGGCAGGTAGAGCCGGCCCATCCGGGCATCCTCGCCAACATCGCGGGCGATGTTGGTGAGTTGCATGGCGGCGCCGAGATCGCAGGCGCGGGCGAGCGCGTCGGGGGAGCGCGCGCCCATGATCAGCGCCATCATGGCCCCGACCGAGCCCGCGACCCGGGCCGCGTAGGCATGGAGCGCCGCGATGTCGGCATAGCGCCGGCCCTCGGCATCCCAGGCGAAGCCCTCGATGAGCGCGTAGGGCAGCGCCTCCGGGATCGCATAGGCGCCGACGATCTCCGAGAACGCCCGGTCGGCGGGCGCGTCGGCGGGGTTGCCGGCATAGGCGCGCGCGACCCGGTCGCCGAGGCGTACCACCGCGTCGCGGCGGGCGAAGGGGTCGGCGGCCTCGTCGACGAGGTCGTCCGACAGCCGGCAGAACGCGTAGAGCCCGTAGGCCGCCTCGCGGACCTCGCCGGGCAGCAGCCGGCCGGCCGCGAAGAAGCTCTTCGAGCCGGCGCGGATCGCCTGCCGGCAGGCTGTGCGGTCGGCGGCCGCGGCGAATTCAGGCGGAAACACGGGCATCCGGAACCACAAGATCGAGGATACGGGCAGAGGAGAGCACGCCGGGCAGCCCGGCCCCGGGATGGGTCCCGGCGCCGACCAAATACAGGTTGCGCACGTCGCTCGACCGGTTGTGCGGGCGGAACCACGCGGATTGCGTCAGCACCGGCTCCAGGCCGAAGCCGGATCCCCGGTAGCTCTGGAAGTCGTCCTGGAATTCCAGCGGCGTCGTCACCTTCGAGGTGACGATGGCCTCCGAAAGGCCCGGCATCACGCTGGATTCGAGCATCTCGGCGATCCGGCGCCGGTACGGCTCGGCCAACGCACGCCAATCCTGGCCGCCGGCCAGGTTCGGCACGGGGGCCAGCACGTAGAAGGCGTCGCAGCCGGGCGGCGCGAGGCTCGGATCCGTGGCGGTGGGCCGGTGCAAGTAGAGGCTCGCATCGTCGGCCAGCACCTTGCGGTCGAAGATGTCGGAGAGCAGCCCGCGATAGCGCGGACCGAGCAGGATCGTGTGGTGGGCGACGTCCGGATAGCGACGCTTGGTGCCGAAATACCAGACGAACAGGCCCATGGAGGAACGCGCCCGCTGCAGCCGCCCGGGGCTCCAGCGCCGGGGCTTCGGCAGCAGCCGCGCATGCGTCACCGCCGAATCGGCGTTCGAGACCACGAGGTCGGCCGCGATCGTCTCGCCGCCCGCAAGCTCGACCCCGGTGGCGGTCCCGTTCTCCACGCGGATGCGGGCGACGTCGACGCCGAGCCGGACCCGCCCGTTCTGGCCGCGAATCAACCGGACGAGCCCATCGACCAGCTTGCCGGTGCCGCCCATGGCGAAGTGCACGCCCCAGCGCCGCTCGAGGTCGGCGATCAGGCAGTAGATCGCGCTGGCCCGGAACGGATTGCCGCCGATCAGCAGCGGGTGGAAGCTGAACACGGTGCGCAGCCGCTCGTCGCGGACGAAGCGCGCCACCACGTCGTGGACCGAGCGGTGGCCCGACAGGCGCAGAAGGTCCGGGGCGATCTTGAGCATCGACCCGATGCTGCCGAACGGGACGTGCCCGAGCTGCTCGAAGCCGATGCGGCAGACCGAGCGGCTGTGCGCCATGAAGCGTTCGTAGCCGGCGACGTCGTCCGGGGCGAAGCGCGCCACCTCGGCCCGCATCCGCTCGGGATCGCCGCTGTATTCGAAGGTTTCACCGTCGGCGAAGCGGATCCGGTAGAACGGGTCGATCGGCACCAGGGCGACATCGTCGGAGAGGCGCCGGCCGGCGAGCTGCCACAGCTCCTCGAACAGCTGCGGCGCGGTGACGATGGTCGGCCCGGCATCGAAGGTGAAGCCGTCCTGCCGGTGGACCCGGGCGCGGCCGCCCGGCTGCTCCAGGCGTTCCAGCACGGTGACCCGGTAGCCCCGCGCGCCGAGCCGGACGGCCGCGGCGAGACCGCCGAAGCCTGAGCCGACGACGACCGCGTGCGGTCGCCGATCCGTCTCGTGCCGCCCCGACTGCTCGACCGCGAGTGTCAACATAAGTTGACACTATGCCGGGGAATTTCCCGGGCGCAAGGCCGAAACGTCGTTCCGGCCCCGCGGCGTCGTATCGCCGTCAGAACTCGCCGGCCAGACCGGCGCGGACACCGACGTTGCTCTCGCCCGCGTAGGCGACGCCGGCCGTGACCGCGATCGGCACGCAGCAGGTCGGTAGCCGGTGCGCCACGGCGACGCCGCCGGCCCATTCGCCGCGATAGGTCGCGCCGTTGGTGGCCCAGGTGGTCTTGCCGGGAGCCGAGGGCATGGGTGCGGTCGCCATCGCGATCGCCATGGCCACGCCCTGCCGCGACTCCTTGCGGGTCTGGACCGCGTAGCGCTGCATCGTGTCGGTCTTGGCCTCCAGGTTGTTGACCTGGGACTGGACCGAATCGATCCGGTTGCCCAGCCCGGCGATGGTCGAGGGGCCGTAGGCCGAGGCCGCGAGGTTGCCGCTGGCGTCCGTGGTCACGAAGGCCGTCGCCCCGCTCTGCGCCGCCGCACTCGCCTGCGAGGCGACGCCCGCCAGGGTGTAGGTGTTGGCCGCGTTGCCGATCGCCACCTGGTTGGCCTGGGTGGTCTTGACGTTGGCCCCGATGGCGATGGTGTTCGCCTGGTTGGCGGCCGCGCCGTTGCCCAACGCGACGCTGTTGTTGCCCGCAGCCGAGGCCGCCGCGCCGATCGCGGTGGATCCCGTGCCGGTCGCGCCGGCGACGAAGCCGAGCGCCGTGCTGCCCGCTCCGGACGCCGCGGATGCGGTGCCGACCGCCGTGCCGCCCAACCCCTGTGCGCTCGCCGCGTAGCCGACGGCGACGCTGCCGGTGTTGACTGCGGATGCCCCGGTTCCGACCGCGGTCGACGCCGTCCCGGCCGCGCTCGATCCGAAGCCCACCGCGATGGCATCGCCGCCCACGGCGACGGGGGCCGCGAGGGCGCTGGTGTTGTTGGCCGCGATCCCCGTGGCGCTCGACAGCTGCGAGAGCCGCAGGTCGGCGATGAAGGTCTGGCCCTGGGACTGCGTGACGTTGCCGGTCACGATGTAGATGCCCTGTCCGCTGCCGCCGCCGCCACCGCCAGCGGTCCCGCCC
>NZ_VRVA01000171.1:0-8253 GCF_008039945.1 Methylobacterium sp. WL64 | reverse complement strand
CCCCCGGCCTGCTTGCCCACAAACAGGCCGAGCGCAACGCCGAGCCGTTCGTCTTCAACTCCGGTCGCCGGGTCGAGGAGCACCCGCGGCGTGTTTCCCGCCAGCGATACGCCCGCGTCGGCGCAGCCGAAGGCCGGCAGGATCAGGTCAGCTGACCCGGGATGGACCGCGTGCTCCAGGATGTGCAGTGGCGAGGTCGGATCGTCCGCCGACCGGCATACCCTCTGGCCCTGTCGGCGAAGGCTTGCAGGCCAATCGGTGACGGGAGGGCGATGTCGGTTCTCACGGCTGGGTTTCCTCGACGAGCGGCTCGCCTTCGTCGAGCGCCGTGACGATCCGGGTCCGCACGAGCTTCAATGCGGCTTGTACCGGATCGGCCCAGTCAGGCCGTTGGGCCTTCTGGATGGCCTCAGACGGCACGACGACGAAGAACCGCGTCCGACCCCGTGAACGGGCATGCCAGAAGCCGCGAACCTCGATGCCGTCCGCGACCGGCCGCGCCTTGACGATGAAGTCCTGCCCGGCGTGTGAGAATGAGAGGCGAGGAGGCGTTGATGGCATGTAGTCTTCTGAGATCCTAAAATGGATTTTTATCGGAAAGTAGACCGTCGCGCAGGAGGTGACAACGTTATCGCGCTGCCACGTTGTAACGTGGTCACGTGGCGACGGGATCTCGACGATATCATGTGGCGCGCACCAGCCGCGGACGCGCTGGGAGCGTGCGCGCGGGCCGGGCGAGCCGTGATGTTATGGCCGCCCGGCCGACGTAGTCGCTGTTCAGGTGTTCGTCGGTGGCTTGCTGGGTTTGAAGCTTCTACCCCTTGGCTCAGCCTTCTGCGGGTCGGGCTTGTTTGCGAGCAGGCGCTTCACCCGCTCGTTGAAGTCCTCTGCCGTGACGCTCTGCGCTTTGCCGGTCTTGAGTTCGAGCGCCATCTCGGCCTCCGTGTCGTGGCCCAGGGCACGGGATTGCGCTGAGGGATGAGACCCTATGCGCCCTATCGGGGCTGAAACCTAATACGGCCAAGCTGGCGTCGAGTGGCGGCCTGATGGACGCCCCGGGCAGGGCGCTGTAGCTCTACCGCATGGCCAAAGAAATCCCCAGCGTCGGCGACCTGCGCCGCAAGTCCGAGGTGACGGACGACGAGATCGCAGCGGCTACGACCGCCTACCTGACGGATGCCAACGCCGAGCCGTTCGTCTTCAAGTCCGGTCACCGGGTCGACGTAGCCAAGGCGATCGAGATGCACCCCCAGGCCAAGAAACTGCTGGCGGAAGAGGCCACCACCCCGGGGCTGAGGCGCACGATGGTGATGACCGCTGTCCTCATGGGCTTCCCGGTCCAGGGATGAGCGATGAGCCGTCCCCGCCCGATCGGACTGCAACGCAGCATATGATGCGCCGCCTCGATGGGTTCGCCCGCGGCCTTGGGTTGGACGAGGCGATGACGCGCGAGATCGTCGAGAAGGTCGCGGCCGACATGCCGGATGTAGCGGACGACGAGCGCCTTGCTGAAGCGCGCCGCCGGATGACCGTGGCGTCGGCATAGCGCATGCTCGAGGATTCGGACCCGATCGCCGAGGCCGTGGCCGTCATCACGTCCCGCGGCCACACCGTCGAGGCCGATGACGATTTCGAACATTGGCGCGTGGATGGCGGTGTGTGGCTCACCGCCGGCGATCTGCTCGCGCTGGCCATCTGCCTGGGCCTGAACGCCGGGACCGGGAGGTTGCAGTAGCGGCGTGCGTGGAACGCACCGGCACGCGGCTGCGCAAGAACACACGCGCCAGGATCCTGGTGTTGCTGACGTGCGAGCCTCCGATTGCCGCCCAGATCGCGAGCGCGCCGGCATGCCGGCCGGGAACGGGGATGCGAGGCCAGCCTGGCCCTTGCGCGCGCCGGAGTGCTTGGGCGCGCAGGCAGGAAGAGGTGTCTGCGGGTTATTCGGTCAGCATTCGGCAATCTCCCCAGCTTTCGTTCTGAGGGCACGCATCGCTTTCTGGTTCTCGTGCGTTTCTGATTGGCAATCGCTGAGAACCGAGCGAGTTGGACGAACGAGCGGAGGCGGACATGCTACGCGGTGGGTTGCTATGGCTGATCGGAATACCGTTGCCGATCATTTTATTGCTATGGTTTTTTGGTGTTTTTCACTGAACCGGGGGGCGTACGGGCATGTCTTACACGATCGAAGTCACGATTGCCGAGCCTGCCTCATCCGATGAGGAGGTAGAGACGCGCATGTATCAACTGCCGGATCCCTACGAGACGGTAGCGAGCGCTAGAGAGGCCGCTGTCGCACATATCGCCAGCCTCGACGTGGCGCCGGCGGTGGTGATCTACACTGTATTCGATCGTGAAGGCTTTACGGTTGCCTCCAGTGTCGATGAATTGGCCGAGGCCGGGTGACGACGACGCTCTAAATCCCGGCTCTCGACCGCCTCGACCACGCTTAGATACGAAAAGGCCACGCCCGAAGGGGCGGCCCGAAGACTTGAGAGGAAACGCCCTTGGGAGGAAACGCCCTTGGGAGGGCTGCAGGACAGCGACGCCATCGCGATCCGACGTGATCGACGTATGCCGACCGACCTCAGCAAACAATCGCCGGCAGGCTCCGTTTTACGCAGCCGTGAAGCTGACGTCCTTCCCAGGCTGCATTCACACCATCGCTTCGGGCCATAGTCAGGTGTGGGCTATCGGCAGGTCGCCCACCTGGGTGGTGTAGCGCTGGGTGCGCATCTCGAACGTCGCGTTCCCTTCCCGCTTGGCCACCAGTCCCGCACGGGCCGGCACCATTGAGCCACGCCCCCAGCGTGCATTGCAGGCGTCCATGGCTGCCATCAGCGGCTCGGATCGCCGTGGGCGTCGGCGCCGAAGCAAAAGTCGAGCGCCGCTTCGCGCACCGTCGCCCATCGCGCCGGGGTCCGGTGGCGGCACGGCGAGGCACGTTCGGAGATGTTCTCGCTGGCCCCGTGCCACATCGCGGCGGGGTTCGGGATCAACGTGGAGGCGAGACCGGATGACATCCGGTCGAGCTACGCCGAGGGCAGCCACTGAGCCATGCGACCAGAAGCGGGGTTGCCCAGCAAGGGTTTGGCGCGGTCAGGCGCCCCCTTTGTAGCCGGCCCGCCTGGCCCCCTGCCGAGCTATCTCCAAGACACAAGCACGGCCTCGGCTTGCGAGGATGCAACCTGATGGCTTCGGCTGACCGCGGCATGGTCGAGGCGTCGAGAGCCGGATACCGCTTCCGCTACCGGGAGCCCTGCTCGTTGCCGGTTCACGAGATCATCACCTTCTGGCGTCGTACTCATGCAATGGAATGGGCCAGGGACTGTCACCGGATGACGCTCTGGTTCATGCGTCGCGTCGATACAGGGTTCGAGGTATAGCGGCATGCTGTTTTGGGCCTGGTTCGACTCCCTGTCGCTGTTCGACCAGATCGTGATCGGGACCTGCATCGCCGCGATCCTGTCTGGCATCTACAAGGTCGGCTACAAGCATGGGTTTGCGGCCGGTGAAGCCTCGACCAGGACCCGATGGAAGATCCCATGGCCCTGATTCGACTCCGACGAGTTCCGGTTCCGCATAACGCGACCAACACGTCCGCGATTGGGGCCGCGCCGATGTTCTTGGTGCGGGTGGGCGCCGGCCGCTGGTGGACGCTCAGATAGCCCGGAAGCGAGCAAGGGCTGCCCATCCGGAACGCTGACCGATTGAGGTAGGCCAGGAACGTCGAAGACGCCGCTACGCTTGACCGCTCGACATGCGTGGGAGGTGTGGTGATGAAGGTGTTTCAGATCCGTCAGGGCGCGACCGGCACGATCCTCTGGACCGGCTCGGCCGCCGACCCGATCGCGGCGTTGGACGCCATGGCCCACGAGGCCGGATACTACGATCATGCCGACATCCCCGATCACCTGCGGGCTGGTGGCCTGCATGCTGAAGAGATCCGGGTCTGACGACATCGCGCGTCACGCCGGCGATCGATCGGCTGACAATCCGAGGTGGAGGTCGATGGCGTGAGGAGCGCTGTCAGCCTGCTGGACGCGCGGCCCGATCCGATCACGGGCTGGCGGGGGAGGTCGTCTATCGCACCGGCGCCCGTGTAGGGTGCCGGGATCCGGTTAGCGCACCGTGACCTGGGCTGAAACTGTGTCGGAACAGACGGTGCGGGTCTGCGGGAGTCCGGCATGGCGAACGCAGAACGAGCGCTCGGACTTATTCAGCTACGACGTTCTGAACCGGCTCGATGGCGCGAGGTCCAGTTCGAACCAGGGCAGCCATAAGCCTCATCGCGGCTGCTGCGGCATCAGCGAGCTCGACCTCAACCCCCATACGGTCGAGCAGCGCTCCGGCGACAGCGTCCGGCACGAGGTAGGTCATCGCACCGTTGCCAAAGCCCGGCTCCAGCACCGGACCGCACTCGATGACCTCGAGACTGGTATGGCGCAGGTCGCAGCAGATCCGATCGAAGATCGCCTCCACAGCCGCAGGCGCCCCCTCCAGGGCCTGCACGAAGAACAGCCCGGTGAACATCAGCGTACCCGTGACGCCGGCCTGGACGTTGCGGCGCTGCGAGGTGGCGACCGCCGCGTCGATGGTTTGCTGCACCGCCTCGGCGTCCCCGGCGATCGTACTGCGGCTCCGATAGACCAAGCGGAACAGGCCGGTATCGTCGGGCGGTGTCATGCTGCCTCGCGCGCATCAACGAACGACAGGAACTCGCCGAGCGGCAGCGGGCGGCTGACGTGGTAGCCCTGCACCTGATCGCAGCCTTCCGCGGTCGTGAAGGCGAACTGCTCTGCCGTTTCGACCCCCTCCACCGTGATGCTCATCCCAAGGCACGTCCCCATGGTGATGATCGCCCGCACGATTGCGGCGCTCTCCGGATCGGACGGGAGCTGGCGCACGAACGACTGGTCGACCTTGATCTTGTCGAACGGGAAGCGGCGGAGATAGCTGAGCGAGGAATAGCCTGTCCCGAAATCGTCCATCGAGATGCTCACGCCGGCTGCCCGCAACCGGGTCAGCGTGGCGAGCGTGCGTTCCTCGTCCGACAGCAGCACGCCCTCGGTGATCTCGAGTTCCAGCCGGTCGGCGCTCAGGCCTCCGGCTGAAAGCGCAGCCTTCACGGTGTCGGCGAGCCGCACGTCCCGGAACTGGGCCGGCGAGAGGTTCACGGCCACGCGGATATGCGTCGGCCAACGCGCCGCCTGGGCACAGGCGGTGCGCAGCACCCATTGCCCCAACGGTCCGATCAGACCGGTTTCCTCGGCCAGCGGGATAAAGTCGGCCGGCGAGACCAGGCCACGATCCGGATGATGCCAGCGCACCAGCGCCTCGGCGGCGTTGATACGGCCGGTGCGCGCGTCGACGAGCGGTTGGTAGTACAGCTCGAACTCCTGAACGGCGATGGCGCGCCGCAGATCGGCCTCCAACCCGCGGCGGGCCTGCATTCGCGCGTCCAGCGCGGGCTCGAACCTCCGGAACGTACCCTTGCCGTCCGCCTTGGCCTTGTAGAGTGCGAGGTCGGCATTGCGCAGAAGCTGATCGGGATCGATGCCATCCATCGGGGCGAGCGCAGCGCCCACCGATGCGCCGACGTTGACGAGCATGCCGTCGATCAGGAACGGCCGGCCCATCAGATCGATGATGCGAGTCGCCAGCGCGTGCGTGGCCTCGGAGCCCGCAACGTCGACCTGAAGGACCGCGAACTCATCGCCGCCAAGGCGTGCGACGATGTCGTGCGCGCCGAGCGCTGATTTCAGGCGCTCGGCGGTCTTTCGCAGGAGCGTATCGCCAAGGCCGTGACCGAGCGTGTCGTTGACCAACTTGAACCGGTCGAGGTCGAGCATGAGGATCGCGAAAGCACGCCCGTGCTCGTGGTACGACGCCGCGTGCTGCGCGACCAATTCGTGGAAACGGGTCCGGTTGGGCAGATTGGTCAGCGCATCAGAAAAGGCCAGCAGGCGCATCCGGGACTCGGTTTGCAGGCGCTCCCGCTGGTCGCGGACGGCCAGCACGGTCTGCGGCTTGCCGCCCAGTCGGACGTCGCTGCGCAGGACGCGCACCGGGACGCGCTGCCCGTCGGCGCCGATCAGCTCCGCCTCCCGCTCCTCGCGCTCAGGCATCGTGGTGACGTCGAGCCCGGGGAACAGCTCGGACAGCTGGCGGCCGTTCAGCGCACCTGCGCCCAGGCCCGAAAGACGCTCAAGGCTGCGGTTCGCGGTCGTGATCACCATCCCGTCACAGACCGCTAGCCCCTCGACCGCGAGGCTGGCCAATTCGCGCAAGCGTTCCTGGTCTCGCCGAACCTGGGCGCGGAAATTCAGGGTCAGGCGCAGCCCGACCAAGGCCAGAGCCAGCAAGCCGAGCGATACGCCCGCCACCACGGGCGCCATCAGCTCCGGCGGGACGGCCTCGGGGGGCAGCAGGCGCGCCGGATCGAAGGTGAGCGTCATCGCGGCCATCCCGCAGAAATGCAGGATGGCGATGGCAGCGATCAGGAGTGGCGCCCCAGCGCGTCGGAGGTCGCGGCGCCGCTCGCCCGTAACGACCATGGCGGTGCCGAATACGAGCAGGCTCGTGGGGATGGACAGGGCCAACAGGTGCGGATCCCAGGCGACTGTGCCGGCGACGACGTAGGATGCCTCGCCGAGGTAGTGCAGAGCGGCGACGCTGGCGCCGAGGAGGATGCCGATCAGGAAGCGATAGGCACGACTGCGCTCGCCGATCGCCAGGGCGACGCTGATCCCGATCCCCGCTATGGCGACCATCAGCGACAGGGTGGTCAGATAGGGATCGAACGCCGCGGGCATGCCTGGCTGAAAAGCCAGCAGGCCGATCATGTGAGTGGCCCAGGCGGTGCAGCCCGAGGCGATGATGCTAGCGCACGCCCAAACCGCAGCCGCGCGCCCTTCGGAACGCGCCGCATGGGTCGCGACGGAAAACGAGCCGTAGACGCCAACGATGCAGACGCCTGCAGCGAGCAGGATCAGCCCGTGATCGTGCGCCTGGGTGAGACACGTATAAACTGATCGCATACCAAGCTCCGGGGCCTAAAACCTAAGCTTGGTCAGTTAATAAATGCTGCAGAATTCGTGGTGCTAGAAGATGCATCACAGTTATTGGGCGACGTGGACCATGACTTCGAGTCGCCAATAACATAAGTTACAATGCCACTGGTCCTTGGCTGGCTGTGCGGGAGGCGGTCGCGACATTGGCCTGCCCTCACTCGGTGGCCCAACCTCGACGTTAGTGCATCGTCGGGGCGCGACGATTGCGGGGTGAGCGATCGGCCCTGAACTGCTCGGTTCCGTTGGCCAAATGACGACCTCCGGGGGAGGCGGGTGGTAGCCGAGCGACGCGTGCAATCGGATGCCGTTGTAGTGCCTCCGCCATTGCTCGATCACGGCGCGGCCTCCTTGAGGATGTCGAACATCTCGCCGTTGAGGAGTCCATCCCGCAGCTTCGCGTTGAAGCTCTCGTAGTACCCGTTCTCCCATGGACTGCTCGGCTCGATGTAGGCGGTCGTCGCTCCGACCGTTGCGATCCAGTCCTGAACGGCTTTGGCGATGAACTCCGGCCCGTTATCGGAGCGGATATGAACGGGTATCCCGCGTAGGCTGAACCGGTCCGAGAGCACGTCGATCACGTCCAGCGCCCTGAGCTTACGAGCGATCCGGATGGCCAGACCCGCGCGTGTGAACGCGTCGATGACGTTCAGCATCCGGCACTTGCGCCTGTTATGCGTGCGGTGCTCAACGAAATCGTACGACCAGTCGTAGTCGGGACGCTCCGGCGTCTTCGACCACGACGCGGATTTGCGCTGCGTCGGGCGATACTGACCCAAGACACGGCATGCGAAGCGTTCGGACACACCGTGCTCGGCAACGACGTCGTCGACACAAGCCCGGCGGCGAGCTGGGCTCAAAAGTTTCCCGATGCCGCCTCCTTCAGGATCAGCTTCTCCAAGGTCAGGTCAGAGATCGCCCAACGAAGGCGCTAATTCTCGGTCTCCAGGGACTTCAGCCGCTTGACCTGATCACCCTTCAGGCCACCGTATTCGGACCGCCAAAGGAAATACGTGGCCTCGGTCACCTCGATGGATCGAATTGCTTCGGCGACCTTGCGTATTCATCCGGCGTGGGCCGCGGGGGTCCTATTTCGGGTCTGACTCACTTTCGGTGCAGGGGAGTTGATGGATCTCGGCTTCGGTCGTCGGAGATCCTGCCATGCCTCGCAGCCTGCATCCCAACT
>NZ_VRVA01000170.1:0-8304 GCF_008039945.1 Methylobacterium sp. WL64 | reverse complement strand
GGACGCCGAAGGTGGAGTTGTTCGAGCGGCTGCTGGCGTCGAAGGCGTAGCCGGCGTTGAAACCCGCGTAGAAGCCGGTCCAGGTGAACACCGGCACCGGGGTGAACACGGGCGGCGGGGCGGCGCGACGCGGCAGGTCGGCGGCGGCAGCGGCGCCGGTCAGGGCGGTGAAGGCGGCCAGGGAGGCGAGAAGCTTGGTCATGCGGGGTAATCCAGGACGTGAAATCTGACGCCATGACTACCAATCCGTCGGGAAGAAAGCTGTAGTTTTACGGACACACCCGCCGGCAACGACACCGGGCATCATAGTAAACCGGCGGTAAATGGCTGCGGTCCGCCAGACATCATTCGGGAATACTGGGCCGACTGTGACAACGCCGACGCCGCGCATCGGTTGCGGCGACGGCGACGGTTGCCGAGCCCCTGTGGCCGAAGAGCGACAGAACGGGTTCGCGGAGGGCAGCAGAAGGATGGCGGCATTGCTCGCGTTCACATTCCGTACCCACTGTGGCCCGGGGGCGGCAGCGGCTTTTCGGGGGCGCTGCTAGACAGCTCGACGTCTCTGGATGCCGCGCATGTCCAATCGACCGATCCTCCGCCGCATTGTCTTTGTCCTGGGGCTGATGGGCATCCTGATGGCCTTGGCCGACGTCGTCGCCCGCCGGGAGCTGACGCAGGCGGCCCACGAGACCTTCGGGCGCGGTGGCGCCATTTCACGGACGGCCGAGGCCACCGATTAGAGCCGCTCCCGATCGCGCCGCCGGGGCCCGCAAGGCTGCGGTAAGGGCAGCCGGTCGGACCGATGACGGACGGGAGAGCGTCGGCGCACGCCTCAGTACGGCCGGATCGTTCCGCAGATACGATTCCACGCCACGACCGAGCGACGTGTCGAGGGCCGGCGGAGTGTTGATGCCGGAAGCGCGGCAGAACCGAACGCCGCGCTGCGCCGTTGAGGGACGTGATGCCGGCCGAGGAGCGGTCGGGGTCGCATATCCACGCCCATGGCCTGCGAGCTTCCGATGACCCGTCCGCGTCGCGTGGGCCTGCCCTGGTACGCCCCGGAGCATTACGAGGCGCTCCGCGCCAGCCTCGCCGACGGACCGCGGCTGCCGCCTCGGTACGAGACTTGGCGGATCGCCACCGAGCAGATGGAGCGCGAGGTCCAGCGCAGCGGCGTCGCCGTGATACGCGTGTCGATCGAGCCCGCTGCGTTCGCGGCGTGGTGCGCCGATAGCGGCGTGCTAGCCGACGGGCCAGGCCGGGCCCGCTACGCCGCCGAGGTTGTGGCCGCCGCCGCCCCGGCTTGAAGGGCGTCCGCCGCTCAGAACAGCGCGACCAGCGCCACGCCAGCGATCATGAGGACGGCACCCAGCATCCGCCAGAGGCTTGCCGGGTGCACGGCGAAGCCGACCCAACCGTAATTGTCGAGCACGATCGACGCGACCACGCCCACGGTGACGATGATGCCGAGGAAGGACGCGGCGCCGATGGCCGGCGACGCGTAGAGTTGGGCGAGGATCAGCAGGATGCTGAGGAACCCGCCGAACCAGGCCCACCAGGGCACCTGCGCCCATTGCTGCCCGCTCGGGATCTCGAGCTTGCCGACGGCGAGGCCGCCCACCAGGAGGGCGGCCGTACTGACCAGCAGCGTCAGCAGGGCGGCCGTAATCGGCAAGCCGAGGGATTTCGACAACGTCGCGTTCTGGCCGGGCTGGATCGCATTGGCGAGGCCGGCGAGGATGGTGAGTCCGTAAAGATACCACATGCTCCGCTAGCTCTTGGACCTGCGGCCAAGATCCGCCGCCCGCCCGCGCATTTTTGACGCGCCTGGCGCGGGCGGCGGTGCGGCCCCGCCGATCCACGCAGGATCGTGCGCGGATCCTAGGGCGTGACCGGCAACCGCCCGACCACGGATCCGGACGCGTCGCGCACGATCAGGATCCACGCTTCGTCGGGATCTGCGGTCGCCAACTCGGCGGCCATCTCCCGGATCACGCTCCGGGCCTCCTCCAGGGCCGCATCTAGACTGACAGCCTCGACGCCGTCCTCGTCGCGGATCGCCTCGGCGCCGTTCTCGATGTCGAAGTAGAAGCGCTCGGGCATCTGGCAGGTCCCCCAGATCGAATCCCCCGTAAGGGTCCATGAATTCGGCTACGTAGTGCGTAACAGCACAGCAGCATTCAAAAACAACGATAAACCTTAAAATATCTCAAATCTGAATTGGCTGCGCGAGTTGCAATTATGTCGAGATTTTGGCGAGACGATCCACTAAAGCTTTTAGCGATCGCCTTCCGAACCAAGGCCCTAAGGCCCGCTGAGGTGGCGCTCCTTCCTTGGGGCACTTGCCATGTCGACGTTTAACAAACCGGACTCGGCCAAGAAAACCGACGCGCCGTCGGACAGTAAAGACCAGCTGCGCAACCACATCCGGCGCGTGTTGCTGTGTATCAAGACCCGGTCGGCGCAGAAGTAGTTGCTGCGCCACCGCGCAGAGTGCGATCGACCATCCGGCATACGAGCTCGGCGTGAGGAGGCCCGGACAGGGTCTGGCCGCGACGCTTTGCGGCATAACCTGACCGTCTGTCGGCGGCCCGCTGTGGCGTCCCTGCGCTGGCGCGGCCCGCCGACAGACGGCATCGTCGCGTCATGGTGAAGCCCGGAACCCCGACCTGCGAAGTCTCCGTCGAAGGAGCCTGGGTGGCCATGACGGTCGACGAGGCGCAAGCGCGCCATCGCGACGCCCTCAAGCGCTGCCCGGCCTGCTTCGGACGCCTGATGATTCAGGGTGGCTATACGGCGGTGCGGCGCGCTTCGCCGTCACATTTCCGCGTCCACGATGGCTGCCCGCTGATCCCGCGCCACTACAAGGGCGCGCCATCGCGGCACCCGGCGGCGATCAGCTAGACGAGGGTCTGCCGTTTTTTCAGCGGAAGCCGTCCCGATGCTCGGCGCATCGGGGGCACCGAAGCTCCGCGACCGTTCGAGATCGAGACTCAGCGCTGTACCGCCTCGATGTCGTCCTCGAAGATCGAGTCGGGCTGGCAGGCGTGCCAGTCCTTCTTCTCGTCGGTCTGCCCTTTGCGACCCCAGCAATAGCCGGCCTGGGCCAGGCGTCCGCTTAGTCGGTCCCGGAGCCGGCACTGCTCGCGGATGACGGCAGGATCGCCGGATCCCTCGCATCCGAGCGCGGCCCGCGCCTCCGCGCTCAGCAGTTCGGGCACCGTGGGCGGCGGCTGCTGTGCGAGTGCGACCCCGGCAGCCATACTGAGGGTGAGGGCGGCGAGGGCGGTGCGCATCCCGGCACGATACAGGCCGGCGGAGCCTTGTCGAGACGACGACCGCGTCGAGCGGGCACGGCGGCCGGTCCGCTCACTAGGGCGCGCGGTCATCACAGGGGTCCGCATCTCAGGGATTTACCGCCGGTCGGGCACGCTATCGCCCGCGCAGGAAGAAGAACCAGATCAGGATGAGGACGGGGATCGGGACCCCGATCAGCCACAGCAGACCACCCGTCAGCATCGCGCTCTCCTTGAACTCTCCGAAGGGCAACCCCGTGCGGAGCGGGACCGTTCCGGCATGCCGGCGGTGCAGTCGGCCCCGTTGTCAGAAGGTTGCAACCAGCGCCACACCGGCGACCATCAGGACGCCGCCGAGGATGCGCCACAGGCCGGCGGGATGCGTCTCGAAGCCGACCCAGCCGAAATGGTCCAGTACGATCGAGGTGATCACACCAGAGGTGACGAGAAGGCCGAGGAACGGTGCGGCCCCGATCTGCCGCGCCACGATGAATTGCGCCAGGATGATGCAGCCGCCCAGGATCCCACCGAACCACGCCCACCAGGGCATCGCCATCACCTGATCCGCCGTGGGCCAGGTGAGCCTGCCGGAGAGGAGGCCGACCACGAGGATGCAGGTGGCAGTCCCGGCCGCCACCACGAGCCCCGCGGTCAGCGATTCGGCAAGCCCTTTGGAGAGCGCCCCGTTCTGCCCCGCCTGGACGGCATTGGCGACGCCCGCCAGCAAAACGAAGCCGTACAGGTACCACATGGTTGAGATCCCGATCTGTGACGGCACGGGTTGGCGACACGGTCGGGGCCGTGGCGGCGCACAACCGAGGTCGGTGACCTCTCATACTGCCGCGACAACCGCGCGGAGATGGTCCGACGGGGTGTCGGATGCCTGTCAGAGCACCCCGTCCGGCTGCGGTCCGGCGGTATCCATGCGGTCGGCCAGATCCTGCACGACCTCGTGGACGAGGGGCGGCCAGGGCACGTTGCTGTCCTGAAGGAGGCGCGCCGCACCCACCAGCGCGGCGAGTTGATCGCCCGAGATCGCCCGCCCCATGATCTGCGAAGCCAGCATCTGCTCCGCCAGGGCCGTCGAGAGGCGCAGAACCTCCGGCATCCGAGCTGTCCGGGGATCGCATTCTGGGCTGGAATGCGCGTCGGGGTCCCTGTCGGTCATGTCAGCCCCCCTTCGCTTCGTAGCCGCGCGCCACCCGGATGAATACGGGTTCGGCGGCAGGCATGTTCCATCGCCGATCGACGGCGTTGCCCGATGACATGACAATCGGGTTCATCGAAAGCAGATTTTTCAGTCTGTTCGGCGTTGTCAGGGCGAAGACCGATGATCGATCGGTCACCGGCCCGGTCGGCGCGGTCTCTCTCGGCGGTGACCCAACGAGGGGCGACGGTGGGCGCCCGCCGAAGCGGGGAGGGCGGGGCCGGCCCGCTCTCCCCGGGCCTCGGGGAGACCGATGCGCGCTATTTGGTGATCCGCACCGAGACCGGATCGCTGCCGGGAAAGCTCTCTTCCAGCGCCTCGTCGAGCCGCTTTTCCATCCGATCCGCCTGGTTCGCGGCGAGACCCCGATCCGCAGCCGGGAATCCGGCCGCGAGCGCGGTCGAACGCCGGCGCGCCGTCGACCGGAACACGTCGTAGACGAGCAGGCCGAGCCCGGCGGCGATCAGCAGGGCCGGCACGGGGTTGACCCGCACGTCGGCGACGAAACGCTCGACCGCCTCGCCGGCGGCCTGCCCGGACCGCTTCAGGTCGCCGAGATCCCGGGGGATGCCCGGACCTTGAAGGCGGGATTGCAGATCGCCCAGCGTGCGATCCAGGCGCCCGCGGCTCGCCTCCACGTCCTGCTCGAGTTCGTCCGCCGCGTTGGTCATGGGTCCTGTACTCCGGTGGGGCATCGTCCCGCGGTGCCGGTTTCCGGCCCTCGGTACGATGCGAAATCGAAACTCTCAGGCCTCGTCCCGGAGCGGATGTCCAGGACGATCCGCGAGACCCTGCGCATCTCTGCTGATCTGCCGTCCCATCCGGGTCCGCCGCCTACCGGGATCCGCGCTCCGCGACGCGGCCCTACAGGTCCGGCGTCGGCAGGACGTCGACCGGGACCAGGGCCCGCGAGCGCGGCACCGGCCGGATCCCGGGCGGGTTGATCAGCCGATAGAGCGCGACGCCGGCCAGCATGGCGGCGGCCGCGGTCAGGACGGGCCGGCGCCGGGCGGCTGCCCGGACCGCGTCGTACATCTCGCCGAAGGAGCGGCGGGACATGTCCTCGGCCAACCCGTCGACACCGAGAGCGGCCTGCTCGAAGAAGGCTTTCACATGCGGCAGCCCATCGAAGCCCGCGCCCGAATCCCGGATGGCATCGCCGACATCGGAGACGACCCGGACCGCATCGGCCCGCCGCTTACCGGCATAGCCGTGTGCTTGATCGCGCAGGGCGTCTGCGAACCCACGCGCCGGGTCCCGGTCCGGCCCGGAGGAGGTCGGACCTCGATCCTGGGCACTGTTCCGCATCAAGCTGTTCTCCGGCAGGAATCCGTCTGAAGGGAAGCCGGCAGCAGCCCATCCAGTTCCGCGAGCGACCGGGGGAGCGTCGGCCTTTCCGGTGTCGCGGAGCCGGCCGGCGCGGTCCATCCAACCCGCGCGAATTCCAGCACCGGGCGCAGCCTATGTTAACAAACCCTCACCCTGCCGACTTGATTTTAATGGTTTGTTAATCATTGCGCTTCGTTTAATCACCCAACGTCTACAGGCAGGGAGAGGGCGCCCCGTGAGCGAGCTGCAGCGGCTTTTGAACGATCCGCGCTTCCGCACCGCCGACAAATCGAAGCGCGAGCCGGGCGCAGCCCCGGAAGCCAATCTCGGCAACGTCCTGCGGGTGGTGTCGTCGCTGAACGAGCAGGCCCCGTTGCCGACACCGCAATCGTCGCCGCAGGATTGGGACGCGCTGATCCACCGGGTGCAGGCCGCGGCCCGGCAAGCGCGGGAAGTCGAGGCCCAGGCTCGGGAGCGCGAGGAGCGCATCGAGCACGTGCTGGAGCGGGTCCGCGACGACATCAATGCATCGAACGAACGGGCCCGCATCGCCGAAGTTCAGGCGCGGGAAGCGCAGGTTCGCGCGGAAGCGCAGGTCATCGCCGCCGAAGAGCGCGCCAAGGCGGCCGAGGCGCGAGCCCGGGCGGCGGAGGATCGCGCGCGTCACGCCGAGGAGTGGCTGGCCCGCGTCCAGGACGCGATCATGTCCGAATTCTCCGACCTGACCGATCAGGCCGCCGCATGAGCAGCAGCCCGGCCCGAGCGCAAGCGGTCCCCCCGGAAGTCGAGCCGGTGGACCGGGTGGTCGCGCTGTTCTCCGGACCCGACGCCGTCGCGTCCGCGGAGGACGAGGATTGGTCGGCCTCGCTGCTGGCCGTCCGGGGCGTCGCAGCTCGGGTCCGCGAGATGCAGAAGCGCGCGCGGGACTCCGCCCGAGACGCGCAGCGCTCGGTCCGCGAGGCGGATGCGGCGGCGCGGGCGGCCGAGGACCGGGCCCGCCATGCCGAGGCGACGATGCGCGAGGCGGTTGCCCGCGCGGAGCGGGCCGAGGAACAGGTCCGCTTGGCGGCCGAGCGGGCCGACCGGGCGGAAGCCCGCGCGACGGAGGCGCATATGTGGCTGCGACGCATGCACGAATGCATGGTCAGCGAGTTCGGCACGCTCGCCGCGGACCCGCCCCGGCCCTGACGCGCCGCCGCGGTCAAGCGACCTCCGGAGCCGCCACGACGTCGACCGCGTGCGGTGTCCAGGCGTAGGGCGCGGTATGGCCGTGATACCCGGCGATCTCGAGTTGCAGGATCCGGATGCACTCGGCCGATAGCTCCGTCAGGATGTCGTAGCCCTCCTCGTCCACCGCGGACCGGACCGTCACGAACGGCCGGTGATCGTCGTAGGTGACGAGGACTTCCTGTTCGGCATACGGATCGAGCGGGTTAATACAATAATGGGCCGGCATCCGCCTTCGCTCCTGAGATGATGTTACGCAGGATGCCTCTAGTTCCTGGTTGTAACAGCCCGATGAAGAGTGCCGACCGCCCCGCCACACGGTCACAATCCGAGCAGGGCGCCCGGGCCGGACGCGATTGGGCAAGGTGCAATTGGGAGAGGCCCGGAAAACTCGGCCCGGAGGGCGGCGAGCGCCGCGCGGATCGCCAGCGTCACAGATCGGGGCGCGCTCGCGGCCTGGGCGCGCAGCTGAAGCTGCTGCAGCTCGTGCCGGAGGACCCGCCGCCCGGGATCGCCGGGGAGCCCGTAATCCGCGGTGAGCAGACTCAACAGCTGCCGGCCGAACGGATCCGCAAGAAGGGCCGCCATCAATCCATCCCGATGCAATACAGAAACACGCCAATAGCGGCCTATGCTCTATCGCTCAGTATAAACCGCTGATTGGCGACTCCATAGCCGGAATGATAGGCGTAGATTACTGACTTGCGTACCCCCCACGCAGGCCAGTACCGGCGAGGCGGGAGGGGGAGCCTTGCTCGCCCGCCTCGCCGGTACCCCCGGCTCCCGGTCGTCGCCGATGCGCCCGCCGCTCCCGCTATAAGCGGCCGACCGCCCAACAGACGTCCCGACCCGGAACGATTCCCTATCCTTACGGGACCGCGCGCTCCTGCGAGGCGCCGGCCGCCCAGTCTGTGCGCAACGGGTATCGATCCCGGCGACATGCTGAATCCACCTCAAAACGACCATTCATTTTAAGGGCAAAACAATATTTTTCGACGATGATTGCTGCATCCGGGCAATTCTAAGCTGTTCAGCGAGCAGGCCACCGTGACCCTCAGTCTCGTTCTCAGTATCACCGCCCCGCTGCTGACCGGCGTCGGCGCCCTGCTCTGGGCTGGGTTCGTAGCCCCGTGCCTTGACGAGGTGCCGGAAGCGGGCGCGCGCCGCGACCTGCGGACCTGGTAGCGCGCACCTCACTTTTCGGGCCCGCCACCGGGGACGGGGCGGGCCCGAAAAGTGAGGTGC
>NZ_VRVA01000016.1:0-85824 GCF_008039945.1 Methylobacterium sp. WL64 | reverse complement strand
CCGCTGGGCCCCGCGAGCGCCGGGGCGGCGCCCGGGACCGGCGCCAGCACCTGCCGGACCAGCGGCCGCACCACCGTGAGTAGGACGATCAGCGTCAGGAGCGCCAGCACGGAGAGTTCGGCCATGCGCAGCACGTCCTCCTTGGTCGGCGCCAGCAGCGACTGGATCAGGGTCGGCTCGCTGAATTGCGGCAGGCTCGGCGCCTCGGCGAAGCGCAGGTTCACCACCTCGATCTGGTCGCCGCGCGCCTTGTCGAAGCCGACCGCGCTGCGCACCAAGGCGGTGATCCGCTCGATCTCGGCCGGCGGGCGCGGCGTGTAGGTCTGCTTGCCGTCGGGGGTGGTGGCGTAGATCCCGTCGACCACCACGGCGACCGACAGGCGCTTGACCCGGCCGCCCTCGGCGATCTCGGTCTTGGTGACCTTCGAGATCTCGTAGTTGGTGGTCTCTTCGTTCTTGTTGGTCGCGTCCTTCGGGGCGGGTGGCTTGTCGCCGCCGTTGGCGCCGGGCAGCTCGTTGCCCACCGTGACCTGCCCGTCGGCGTTGCCGGTGACGGCCGATTCGGTCCGCGTCTGGGCCGAGCGCACGACCCGGCTCTCCGGGTCGAAGGTCTCGGACCGGCTCTCGATCCGGTTGAGGTCCAGCTCGGCGTTGACCTGGACCCGGGCCCGGCCGGGGCCGACGATGCCGGCGACGACATCCTCGATCTGGCCGCGCAGGCGCCGCTCCAGACCGAGCTGCCGGTCCTCGAAGCCGCTGGCGGCGTTGGCGTCGGCGTCCTTGGCGCCGTCGGCCAGGAGCCGGCCGCGCTCGTCGACGATCGAGACCCGCTCGGGCTTCAGGCCCTCCACGGCGGAGGCTGCGAGGTGGCGGATCGCCCGCACCTGCCCGGCATCGAGTTCGCCCATCAGCTTCAGGACGATGGCCGCGCTCGGGTTCTCCCGGTCGCGCTCGAACAGGCGCCGCTCGGGCAGGACCAGGTGAACGCGGGCCGCCTGGACCCGGCCGATCGCCCGGATCGAGCGGGCGAGCTCGCCTTCGAGCGCCCGCAGGTGGTTCACGTTCTGGACGAAGTTGGTGGACGAGAACGCGTCGCCCTTGTCGAAGATCTCGTAGCCGACGCCGCCCTGGACCGGCAGGCCCTTGCCGGCGAGGTCCATGCGCAGGCGGGCGAGGTCGCCCCGCGGCGCCATGATGGTCTGGCCGGTGTCGCCCTTCGACTCGTAGCGGATGCCGCGGCTGTCGAGCTCGCGAATCACCGCGGCGGAATCCTGCATCGACAGGTCCGAGAACAGCACGCCCATATCGGGGCGCGAGACCCGAAGGATGATGAAGGCGAAGAAGCCGATGAGGGTCAGCGTCACGGCCGCCATGGCGGCGATCCGGGCCGGTCCAAGCTTCGAGACGAGATCGAGAACCGGCTTCACGGGATGGGTCGCTGCACTCTAACGCTGGCGGAACCCGACGGCCCGCCCGGCAGAAATTGCCCAGCCCGTGGTTAGCGAGGCGTTAATGCCGGGGCCCTCGGGGGCGCAAAGTTGGGTCCTGGAACGAAACGAAGCCGCATCCGGGGTGCGGAGGCGGCTTCGGAGGGGCGTTCTCACGGACCGGGCCCGGGGGCGCGGTCCGTGTTCCGGCCGCTTTCAGTGCCGGTAATGCTGGATCCGGGTCGTCCGCAGCCCGGCGAGGCCGTGCTGGTCGATCGAGAACTGCCAGCTCAGAAATTCCTCGGTGGTCAAGGTGTAGCGCTTGCACGCCTCCTCGAGACTGAGGAGGCCACCGCGCACGGCGGCGACGACCTCTGCCTTGCGCCGGATCACCCATCGACGGGTGCTCGGCGGCGGAAGATCCGCGATGGTCAGAGGACTGCCGTCGGGCCCGATCACGTATTTGACTCTCGGGCGGCTGGGTTCGGTCATGATACGCTCTACACTCGACTGACCTGTCGAGCGTTGAAGGTACTTGCGCTCGCTTAAGAGATGTTGAAGCGGATCACTCGGATATGATTCGTTAGGTGCCACTTGTGGACAACCCTATGCTTTGGACGCTGCTCAGCGGCACTTTCTGAGAGCCGATCATCAGGACCGGCGCCGCTCCGCTGAGGTCGACCGAGTCCACGGTGCCGTTGAGCTGGGTGTCCACGGCGACATTCGCCCCGGTGGCGTCGGAGGCCGAGACCTTGATCGTGTAGGTCCCGTCCGGGGCGGTCAGGCCCGCCGACGTCTTGCCGTTCCAGCCGTAGGTCTGGCTGCCCGCGGTGAGCGACGTGCTCTGCGAGGCCACGACGTTGTTCTTCGAATCCAGGATCGTGACCACCGCCTTCGAGGCCGCCCGGGCGGGCGTCAGGGTCCAGGACGCGGCGCCGTTGGAGAGCTGGGAGCTGCTGCCGTCCGCCGTGATGCTCTTGCCGATATAGCTCGTCGCCGACGCGGAGCTCGCCGATTTCGAAGCGGTCAGGATGCTGTCGAGGCGATCATTGGATTTGAGCTGCTGCTCGACGCCGGCGAACTGCACCAGCTGCTGCGTGAACTGGTTTGTGTCCATCGGATCGAGCGGGTTCTGGTTCTTGAGCTGCGTGGTGAGCAGCGTCAGGAACTGCGTGAAGTTGCTTGCGATCTCGCTGCCGTTGCCGCTCGCGCCGCTGCTCGACGCTGTGGATGACGTGTTGGTAACGTTGGATATCCCGGATGTCATGCGGCTCGCTCCCGTGGCGCGTCGGGGCGAAACGCCGGGACGCATGATGCTTCGATGTCGAATTGCGAGGCGGCTTGATCGCGCATCGCGTCAGATTCGGATGTCGAGGCCGCCGTAGCCGCGCAGCCAGCGCGTCGGCGCAACCTCCTGGGGGGCGTCGGCGCGTTCCTGTCCCCAGGCGGCCGGGCCGCCCCTTGGGGCGTCGCCCTGGCCGCCGTTGGCGCCGCCCTGGGCGTTGCCGTCGCTGCGCAGCGACAGGCTGAGGCCGCCCCCCGAGGGATCGAGCCCGGTCTGGGACAGGGCCTGCTGCAACTGGCCCGCATCGCGCTGGAGCATGGCCAGCGTCTCCGGCCGCTCCACCACCAGGTGGGTCATGACCGTGCCCCGCGCCTTGTCGATCTCGAGCTTGACGTCGATCCGCCCCAGCTCGGCCGGGTCGAGCCGGATCTGGAACTCGCTCGACCCGGCGAGGGAGCGAAGCCCGATGGTCATCGGCACCTGCCCGAGCGGTACCGCCGGATCCGGCGGGGCTTGCACCTGGCTCGGGGCCGGCGCGGCGGCCTGCGTCGTCGCGTTCGACGATCCGGCCGCCTGGGGTGCAAGGAGGGATGCGTCCGGATTGCCATGGGCGGGGGCCGGGGCCTGCATACCGGTAGCTTGACCGGGAGCTTGGCCGGCATCCGCCAGGGCGGTCAAAAAATCCTGGCCGGCGGCCGCGCTCGAGGCCGCCTCCTTGCCCGCAGGATCGGCCGTGCCGGCTTTGACCGCTTCGACCGGGCTGGCGCCCTGAGCCGAGAGCTTCCCCAACGAAAGAGGGCCGGCCTTGGGCCCGGAGACCGCGAGGTCGGGCTTTGCTCCAGCCGCGCCCGCGGCCTGCGTCGGCGCCGTCCCCGAACCGGCGAGCCCGGTACCGCCCGAGCCGACGCCTCCGACGTCCTTGGCCCCGCCGTCCGCCGCTGCGCCGCCGGCCACGAGCGGGGCCCCCTTCATTAAACCGGCCAGGAGAGCCGTCAGCGTTCCCGGCATGGCCGGGCTCGCCGATGGAGGCGCGGTCTGGGCCGACACGTCGCTCGGCGCCGGTTCGATCTGCGCCGTCTCGGCCGCGGCCGGATCGCCGGCTTTCGGGTCGGTCCCGGCTGTGGTGGCATCCGTCGCGCCGGGGGCCGGCTCTCGCGTCACTGCGTCGGAGGCTTGCTGCGCCCTCGGATCCGTGACCCGGCCGGCCCCGGCGGAGGCGGGATCCGACGGTTTGGCCGGCGCCTGTGTCGCGGTGCGGGTCGTCGCGGGCCGCGTATCGGCAGCTGCCGTCCTCTGAGTCTGCGCAGGTCGCTCGGGCAGCTTGGGAAGATTGGCGGGGCGGGCATCCGGTCGGGCGGCGGCGCGGGCCTTCGCGGTCTCGGCGGCATCCCGGACGCGTTCCGCGGCCGTGCGGGCCGCATCGGCCTGGCTGCGCTGGCTCTCGTCGCGGGTGCGAGCCGCCGCAGCGGCGTCCCGGGCCCGGGACGCGCTCAGAGCCGCGCCGAACCGATCCTGCGACGAGTCGCCGGCCCGGGCGGCGACGCCGGCCGCATCCCAGCCCGATCGCGGCGTGGCCGAAGAACGGGCGGACGGAATCCACCCGGTGACATCCAACCGATCCGTTGCACCGCTCGCCATGCTGGGCTCCCCTCGACGACGATCGAGCAAGGGCCAGGCCATCGGGGCGCTCGCTTAAGTATCGGAACAATAACGACTTTTATGTTCTGGTCCTGAGCGCGGGATTTTGCCCGGGTCTGAAGCTGCCGCGCGCCCGGCAGCATTTGCCGGGTGGAGGTCACGCGGGCGCTGGGTATGGGCAGCGCGGAGAGACATCCGCGACTCCCGCCCGTCATAGCGGGCGTGGACGACCCCCATCGTCACCGCGGCGGCGTGACATGCCCCCGCTCCCCGTGCGGGCTACACGGGTTGGCCGATTCACTTCCTGAGGATCGAGACTCCATACCGTAGAACCCGCATGGTCGTTCCGCGGCGCCGCATGCCAGCCCGAAAGCTAGAAATGCTGTTGGTGCAAGAGCTCGAAAGGTCGGCGGCTCTGGATTCCTGGCTCCGCTGCGCGGCCCCGGGATGTTGGCGCGTGGCGGCATCGATCGAGCCGCCGCTCGGAGACCAAGACGGGGGAGGGACGGCCTACCCGATGCCCGGATCGGATGTCCTTCGAACCGCCGCTCCGCGAAAAGGCCGCCCGCACGGCCGCCGGCCGAGCGATCCACGCCCGGCACCGAGCGCGCCCAGATCATCGCGACCCATTCCCGAAAACCCCACCCTGGAAAGCCGATCGGAGTCCCGCTATAGACAGGCCGTGCAGCCGAGACGCCTTCCAGCCGGCGGCGGCGGACCCCTGCGATGAACGCCCTCGACCTTCCCAAGCCAGCCCACGAGACGCGCGTCGTCGTCGCCATGTCGGGCGGCGTCGATTCCTCCGTGGTTGCGGGGTTGCTGAAGCGGCAGGGCTTCGACGTGGTCGGGGTCACGCTCCAGCTCTACGATCATGGCGCCGCGACCCATCGCAAGGGCGCGTGCTGCGCAGGCCAGGACATCAACGACGCCCGCGCGGCCGCCGAGCATCTCGGTATCCCGCATTACGTCCTCGACTACGAGGACCGGTTCCGCGACGCGGTGATCGAGAAGTTCGCCGAGAGCTACCTCGCGGGCGAGACCCCGATCCCTTGCGTCGAGTGCAATCGCACCGTGAAGTTCCGCGATCTGCTCGGGCTGGCCCGGGACCTGAACGCCGACGCCCTGGCCACCGGGCATTACGTGGCGAGCCGGGCCCTGCCGGGGGGCGGCCGGGCGCTGCACCGCGCCCTCGATCCGGCCCGGGACCAGAGCTATTTCCTCTACGCCACCACGGCCGAGCAGCTGGATTTCCTGCGCTTTCCCTTGGGCGAGATGTCCAAGGCCGAGACCCGGGCGCTGGCCAAAGACCTCGGCCTGTCGCTGGCGGAGAAGCCCGACAGCCAGGACATCTGCTTCGTGCCGCAGGGCCGCTACAGCGACGTGATCGCCCGGCTGCGCCCGGATGCGGCTCGGCCCGGCGAAATCGTCGATCTCGGCGGCCTCGTGCTCGGGCAGCACGAGGGCATCGTCCATTATACGGTCGGCCAGCGCCGGGGCCTCGGCCTGTCCGGCTCCGAGCCGCTCTACGTCGTGCGCCTGGAGCCGGACACCGCCCGGGTCGTGGTCGGCCCGCGCACCGCCCTGGCGACGACGCGCATCCGCCTCTCGGACCTGAACTGGCTGGGTGAGGGCCCGGCCGGCTCGGTTCACGACCTGCCGGTGGCGGTGCGCGTCCGCTCGACCCGGCCGCCGCGGCCGGCGACGCTCACCATCGCGCCGGACGGAACCGCCGAGGTGGTGCTGGCCGAGCCCGAGGACGGCGTCTCGCCGGGCCAGGCCTGCGCGCTCTACGGCGACGACGGCCCCCGGGCCCGTGTTCTGGGCGGCGGCACCATCCGCCGGGTCGATGCGTTGTCGGCCCGGCCCCGAGAAGCCGCCTGATCTCAATCTCTGGATAATCCGAACGATGCTGAGCGAGCCGCAGATGGCCGGGCCGAGCACGGCCCTGATGCGCAAGGCCTATGCCCGCTGGGCCCCTGTCTACGACGTGGTCTACGACAAGCTCACCGAGCCCGCGGCCCGCGCGGCCGTGGAGGCCGCGGCCGAGCACGGGCCGCGCATCCTGGAGGCCGGCGTCGGCACCGGGCTGGCGCTGGGCTACTACCCGAAGGCGAGCTTCGTCTGCGGGGTCGACCTCTCCGAGGACATGCTCAAGCGCGCCCGCGCCAAGGTGAAGCGCCGCAACCTGGCCCACGTGAAGGGCCTGCAGGTGATGGATGTCTGCCACCTCGGCTACGCCGATGCGAGCTTCGACGCGGTCGTGGCGCAGTTCCTGATCACCCTGGTCCCAGACCCCGAGGCCGCGATGTCGGAGTTCCTGCGGGTGGTCCGGCCCGGTGGCGGCATCGTGCTGGCCAACCACTTCGGCCAGAGCGACGGCCCGCTCGCCCGGGTCGAGGAGGTCGTGGCGCCGCTCTGCACCAAGATCGGCTGGTCGTCGGACTTCAAGGCGACCCGGATCGAGGTCTGGGCCCGGCGCAACGGCGTCGAGGTGCTGGGGCTAAAGCCGACCTTCCCGGGCGGGTTCTTCAAGATCCTGCGGATGCGCAAGCCCGGGTGAGCGACGTCGGGCTCGCGTCCGTCCCGGAGGGACGCTGGAAGCGGCTGCGACGGTGGCTGCCGCTTGCCCTGCTCCTGAGCATCTCGGCTGTCGTGCTGGTCTCGGGCGTCGCGCAACTCCTGAGCCTCGACCGGCTGCTCGCCTCGCGGGCGTGGCTGCATGGCTTCGTCGAGGCCGGGTACGTGCGCGCCGTCGTGGCGGCCTACCTGGTCTACGTCGCCTCCGTGGTGGTCTCGGTGCCGGCCACGCTGTTCCTGACCATGATCTGCGGCTTCCTATTCGGGATCGTCCCGGGGGCGCTCACGGCGGTCTGCGCGGCCACCACCGGGGCGGCGATCGTGTTCGCCATCGGCAAGGGACCCGGGGCCGATCTGCTGCGCCGGATGGGCGGGACGCGGCTCGCGGCATTCACGGACGCGTTCCGGCGGGACGCCTTCGGGTACATCGCGGTGATGCGCCTGCTGCCGCTGTTCCCGTTCTGGATGACGAACCTCGCGCCCGCCGCCTGCGGGGTGAAGATGCGGGTCTTCGTGCTGGCGACCTTTTTGGGCCTGCTGCCCGGCGCCCTGGTCTACGCCACAACCGGCGCCGGGATCGAGGACGTGGTCGCAGCCCACGAGGCCGCCAAGGCCGCCTGCCTCGCCGCGGCGACCGCCGGTTGCGACGAGGCTCTGACCTTGAGGGCCCTGGTCACGCCCAAGATGGTGGCCGGGCTGGCGATGCTCGCCGTGTTCGCGCTCGGCAGCGTCCTGTTGAGCCGCCGGTTCCGGCGCGCCTGAGCCCGGTGCGTCCGGCGCGGCATTCGGGTCTTGGGGCGCCAACCATCAAATGGATGCCGGTTCGGACCAAGAGCGCGCGTAACATCGAGGATGGGAACGGCTCTCGCGTGACTGAGTATCCGGTTAAAAATTTCTGTCCGCGCGCAAATTTATTCTTCACTCTGTGTGGCGCGAGGGTCTAATCGTGTGGCCTGGGCGTTCCGCGTGACGGCAGCCCCGTTCCGCCCCAGGACGGTCGCCGGAGATTGGCATTTTGGATTTTCATCTGGTCCAAGTTGTTGATCAGGTGAGCTTTTTTGGGTCCTAGGCTGTGGGGCATCGGCGTTGCTGGCGTGGCGATCACCCGATCGCCGGCGGTGTTTTCGTGTTCCGGAGCTTACCGTATGGGCCGTCGCGCACGCGCGCGACACAGGCGCTGAGACGGTGGACTTCTTTCGAGGTGCTCTAAGGTACATGCAACCTCGACCCTATCGTGCTCGTATAGTGCCCGCGGGAATGCCCCCTGTATTCCCGGCTTTGAAACGACGGCGTTACACCATGTCCCGCGCGAAGGCCGTAAACGGCTTGAGCTCTCGCAAATGCCAGCCTACCCCCATCCGCCCGCGATGCCCGGTGGGAGCGTGATGGGCGTGGCCGTCGAATCCGACCCGGTCACGATGCCGGCGGCGGCCGCCGCTTCACGCGAGGTGCCCGAGCGGCGTCCGGCGCGCCTCGGCCTGTCCGGGCGGCTGTTCCTCGTCACCGTCGCCTTCGTGGTGGTGGCCGAAGTGCTGACCTACGTGCCGGCGGTGGCCAATTACCGGATCGAGTGGATGTCCGACCGGGTCGCGGCCGCGCAGGTCGCCGCCCTGGTCCTCGACGGCCGGACCGGCGAGCCGGTCTCGGAGGCGCTGGAGAGCCGGCTGCTCGCGGGGGTGAACGCCCGGGCGATCGCGGTCCGCGGCGGCGGCGCCCAGCGTCTGCTCGCCATCGAGCCGGTGCCCGAGACGGTGGCCGACACGGTCGACCTGCGCGACGTCACGGCCCTGTCGACCATCCGGGGGGCGTGGCGGACCCTGGTCGCGCCGGTCCGCGAGCCGATCCGGGTGATCGGGGAGGGGGGCATCGGCTTCGACCGGGTCGAGGTCCTGCTCGACGAGGCGCCGCTGCGCGCCGCGATGATCGACTACGCGCTGCGCCTGCTGGTCTCGTCGCTTATCATCGCGGCGTCGGCGGCCGGGCTGGTCTTCGTGGTGCTGCAGGTGCTGATCGTTCGCCCGGTGCGGCGGCTCGCCACCAACATCACGGCCTTCGCGGAGAACCCGGAGGATGCCGGCCGGATCATCGCGCCGTCCCGCCGCCGCGACGAGATCGGCCAGGCCGAACGCGCCCTCGGCCGGATGCAGCGCATCCTGGCCGACCAGCTCCGCCAGAAGCGGCGGCTGGCCGAGCTGGGGTTGGCGGTCAGTAAGGTCAGCCACGAGCTGCGCAACCTGCTCACCGGGGCCCAGCTCCTCGGCGACCGGCTGGAGGACACCGCCGACCCGATGGTCCAGCGGGTGGCGCCGCGCCTGGTCGGGGCCATCGCCCGGGCCATCCGGTTCTGCGAGGCGAGCTTGGCCTATGGGCGCGTCTCCGAGCGTGCGCCGACGCTCAGTTCGACGCCGCTGGCGCCGCTCTTCGCCGAATTGCCGGACCTCGCCGCGCTCGCCGCGCGCAGCGTGCGCGTCCTCGTGGACGCCGGCGAATGCCGCGTGCAGGCCGACCCGGAGCAGCTCGCCCGTGCGCTGGCCAACCTGGTCCGCAACGCCGTGCAGGCGCTGGACGGGGCCGCGGTGCCGGAGGCCGAGGTGCGGGTCACCGCCTGCCGCGACGCGCCGGGCCGGGTGACCATCCTGGTGGAAGACAACGGCCCCGGCCTGCCGGCGCGGGCCCGGGAAAACCTGTTCTCGCCGTTCCAGGGCTCGACCCGCTCGGGCGGCACCGGGCTCGGCCTGCCGATCGCCGCCGAGCTGATCGGCATCAACGGTGGCAGCCTGACCCTGGATCCGGAGGAGGGCGGCGCCCGCTTCCGGATCGTGCTGCCCGAGGGCTGACGCGCTACTCGGCGGCGGCCAGGATCGGCTCCGCCACGCGGATACCGAGATCCTGCAGCAGCGCGGCGTCGGAATCCGCCTCGTTGTTGGCGGTGGTCAGCAGGCGCTCACCGTAGAAGATCGAGTTGGCCCCCGCGAGGAAGCAGAGGGCCTGCGCCTCGCGGCTCAGCGCCTTGCGTCCGGCGCTGAGGCGCACCCGGGCCTTCGGCATCACGATGCGGGCGGTGGCGCACATCCGCACCATGTCGAACGGATCGACGGGCGCGGCCTTGTCGCCGAGCGGGGTGCCGGCGACGGGGGCCAGCGCGTTGATCGGCACACTCTCCGGATGCGGCGCGTGGTTGGCCAGCACGTGCAGCATCGCGACCCGGTCGCCGACGCCCTCGCCGAGGCCGATGATGCCGCCGCAGCAGACGCCGATGCCGGCCTCGCGGACCCGCTCCAGCGTATCCAGGCGGTCCCCGTAGGTCCGGGTCGAAACGATCTTGTCGTAGTAGTCCGGCCCGGTATCGAGGTTGTGGTTGTAGGCGGTGAGCCCCGCCTCGGCCAGGCGCTCCGCCTGGCTGGCGGTCAGCATGCCGAGGGTGACGCAGGCCTCCATCCCGAGGCCGCGCACACCCCGCACCATGTCCAGCACCGAGTCGAACTCCGCGCCGTCCCGCGGGCTGCGCCAGGCTGCGCCCATGCAGAAGCGGGTCGCACCGTTGGCCTTGGCGGTCGCGGCTTCGGCCAATACCGTATCCACCGGCATCAGGCGCTGGCGCGACAGGCCGGTGCCCTTGTGATGCGCCGATTGCGAGCAGTAGCCGCAATCCTCCGGGCAGGCGCCGGTCTTGATCGAGAGCAGGCTCGCGCGCTGGACGTCGCTCGGGTCGTTGTGCGCCCGGTGCACGGCGGCGGCCCGATACACGAGGTCGAGCAACGGCAGGTCGTGGATCGCGCGGATCTCCGCGACGCTCCAGTCGTGGCGGAAATCGGAGGCGTGCGGGTCGGCAGCTTGGCTCATGATGTCTTCTTGAGGGGGATCGGTGGCCAAAATCAAGCGCCCTTCGGGCCGCCGCCATCCGGTGCGGAGGCGGCGGCGGCGCTTCAGTGCGTCGGCTCGCCGGCCGAGACCTTGGCGGTCCAGTCGTCGAAGGCGATGACCTTCTGGCGCTGCTCGCCCAGGCGCTCGATGCGCAGGACCATCTCGTCGCCGGCCTTCAGGTAGCGCGGCGGCTTCATGCCGAGGCCGACGCCGGGCGGGGTCCCGGTGGTGATCACGTCGCCGGGCTCGAGCAGCATGAAGTGCGACGCGTAGGCGACGAGCTGGGGCACGTCGAAGATCATGGTCGCGGTCGAGCCCGTCTGGCGGCGCTCGCCGTTGACGTCGAGGCTCATGGCGAGGTTCTTGAGGTCGGGGATCTCGTCCAGCGTCACCAGCCAGGGGCCGAGCGGCCCGAAGGTCGGCGCGCTCTTGCCCTTGGTCCAGGTCGGGCCGCGCTCCAGCTGCCATTCGCGCTCGGAGACGTCGTTGCAGATGCAGGCCCCCGCCACGTAGCTCAGCGCCTCGTTGGCGTGGACGTAGCTCGCCCGGCGGCCGATCACCACGGCGAGCTCCACCTCCCAGTCGGTCTTGGCCGAACCCTTGGGGATGATCACCGTGTCGTTCGGCCCGCACAGGCTGGACGGCGCCTTGTTGAAGATGATCGGCTCCGAGGGGATCGGAGAGCCGGTCTCGGCCGCGTGGTCGGCGAAGTTGAGGCCGATGGCGACGACGTTGCGGGTGCCGCCGACGCAGGGGCCGAGCCGCGTGTCCGCCGACAGCTTCGGCAGGGTCTCGGGATCGAGGGCCCGCAGCCGCTCCAGGGATTCCGGCGCCAAGGCCGGGCCGGCGATGTCGCGGACGATGCTGGACAGATCGCGCAGGCCGCCCTGCGCATCCACGAGGCCGGGCTTCTCATCGCCGCTCGGGCCGTGCCGGAAGAGCTTCATCGCCGCGACTCCTCATCCTTCCCTGGAACCGGTCTACGCCGGGCGCCGGGACCATGGCCGCGCAGGACCGCCGGTGCAAGCGCGTCGGCGGCGGCGGCGCGCAATTTCGGGGTGTCGCAACTTGGCAACATCGTGGCAAAAAAGTGCACATTCTGATGCAAGCTGATATATTATGCATCTCTATATCAGGCCGGCGAAAAACAGTCTGTCCAGCAAGATAAGCAGGTTTGATTGCCTAACCGGGCGATAAAACCCCGCCATGAATCTGTCGATCGTCGACGCCTCCGGCATCGGCCAGGCTCTCGATCACCGTTGCGGTCGAGCGGGGGAAACCTGCACCATACCGGCAACGGCGCCGGACCGGGACACGGTCGAATCAGGGCGCCCGAACAAGCCATCCAGTTCGGGGGGAGCAGATGAACGGGACAATGCGCGCATGGGTGCTCGCGGCCTCGGTGGCGGCGATCGGCACTGGCGAGGCGCGGGCCGGAGCCTTCGGCATCCGCGAGCAGAGCACCCAGGCCCAGGGGCTGTCCTTCGCGGGTGCGGCCGCCGGCTCCGGCGGCGTCTCGTCGATGTTCTGGAATCCCGCGGTCATCACGATGAACCCGGGTTTCGTCTCCGAGCAGAACCTGACCTATATCGGCCTCTCCTCCGAGATCCGGACGGCGCCCGGGACCAATCCGGGCTTCGCGCGCCTGGGCGATTCCGGTGATATCGGACAGGGCGCCGTGGTGCCCGCGGGGGCGACCTCCTACCAGATCAACGACCGCCTGTGGCTCGGCCTCTCGACGGGTGCGCCCTTCGGCCTCGTGACCAAGCCCCGGCAGGTCTGGGCCGGCGAAGTCTACGGGCGCTCGTCCCGGATCTTCTCGCTGGCGTTCAATCCGGTGATCGGGTTCAAGGTCAACGAGTGGCTGTCGCTCGCCGCCGGACCGAACATCGAGTATTTCCGATTGACCCTGCGGCAGGCCCTGCCGGTCCCCGGCATCGCGCCGACCGTGTATCCCAGCGCGTTCCTCAAGGGTGAATCCTGGGGCGTCGGCTTCACGGCGGGCGCCACCCTGACGCCGCGCGACGGCACCGTGATCGGCATCGGCTACCGCTCGTCCGTGCATCACGACATCGACGGCTCGATCGGCGTGCCGCTGGTGGCGCTGGCGCCGACGGCCGGGCAGGTGCGTGCGAAGCTCAACACCCCGGACAAGCTCAGCGTCGGCCTGGTCCAGGCGATCTCGCCGGTCGCCCGGGTCGATCTCGGCTTCGAGTGGGATCAGTGGTCGCGGCTCGGCACGGTCGGCATCGTCTCGAACCGCCTCGGCCTGCCGGTCAGCAACCTGCCGCTGAACTACAAGGACGGCTACACCTACTCGATCGGTGCCGAGTACGACGCCGCGCCGAACCTGACCGTGCGGACCGGCTTCGCCTACGAATCCTCGCCGATCGACTTCCGCAACCGCTCGGTGCGGCTGCCCGACGGCGATCGCTACATCGCCTCGGTGGGCGCCAGCTACCGCTGGAACGAGCGCCTGACCCTGAACCTCGCCTACTCGCACTTCTTCCTCGACCGGTCGCGCATCCTCGCGGGGGTCGGGCGCGACTACAATGTCGGCAACATCGCCTTCGCGGGCGTGGTCGATTCGAGCGCCGACATCGTCTCGGTCGGCTTCCGCTACATGTTCGGCGCCCCGCCGCCGGCCGCCCCGGCGCCGCTGATCCGGAAGTACTGAGGAGAGGTGCTCTCCCTCTCGAAGGACGGCTCTCGATCCGCCCGCGTCTCCCTCCCCCGCCGAAGGGGGAGGGAGACGCGGTGTCTCCGGTCTCTTCCGCCGGCCCCGACGCGTGGGTCAGCGGCACATCCGACGAAGCCCGCCCATCGATCCGTAAGACGAGGCCGGCGCGGTCCCCTCAGGCGCGCATCCGGACATACGTTCCCGGAGCCGGGCCGAGCGACGGCAGCGCGTCGCCGCCGGGCTTGCGGGCCGGGACCCGCTCGGGGGCCTGGGCCTCGATCCACTGGAACCAGTAGGGCCACCACGAGCCCTTTGTCTCCACCGCCGCCGCGACCCAGTCCTTGAGTTCGCCCTTCACCGGCCCGCCGGTCCAGTAGCCGTATTTCGGCTTGTAGGGCGGGTTGACGACTCCGGCGATGTGGCCCGATCCCGCCAGCACGTAATCGACCTTGCCGCCGAAGGTCTTCGAGCCCTCGAACACCGAGATCGCCGGGGCGATGTGGTCCTCCCGGGTGGCGAGATTGAAGATCGGCACCTGCACCTTCTTCAGGTCCAACCGGACGTTGCCGAGGACCATCTTGCCCTGGGCCAGGCTGTTCTCGAGATAGCAATTGCGCAGGTAGAACGAGTGGTTGGCCGCCGGCATCCGGGTGGCGTCGGAGTTCCAGTACAGCAGGTCGAACGCCGAAGGCGGCTTGCCCTTGATGTAGTTGTTGACGACGTAGGACCAGATCATGTCGTCCGGCCGCAGCATGTTAAAGGCGTTGGCCATGCGGCTGCCCTCCAGGTAGCCCCGCTCGGCCATGCGGGCCTCGACCTGGCGGATCTGCTCCTCGTCGGCGAACACCTTGAGGTCGCCCGCATGGGTGAAGTCCACCTGCGTGGTCAGCAGGGTCGCGCTCTTGATGCGGCGGTTGCCCGTGGCGGCCTGCATGGCGAGCGTCACCGAGAGCAGGGTGCCGCCGACGCAGTAGCCGGCCGCATGGACCTCGCTCTCGCCCGTGGCGACCCCGATCGCGTCGATCGCCGCCTCGATGCCCTCACGCATGTAGGACTCGAAGTCCTTGTCGGCGTGGCGCGCGTCCGGGTTCACCCAGGAGATGCAGAACACCGTCAGCCCCTGGTCGACCATCCACTTCAGGAAGCTCTTCTGGGGGTTGAGGTCGAGGATGTAGAACTTGTTGATCCAGGGCGGCACCATCAGGAACGGGCGCTTGAGCACCGTCTCGGTGGCGGGCGCGTACTGGATCAGCTCGATCAGGTCGTTGCGGAACACCACCTCGCCCGGGGTCACCGCGACGTTGCGGCCGACCTCGAACCCGCTCGGATCGGTCTGGCGCACCCGCAATTGCCCGCCGCCGGCGGCCAGATCCTCCTCGTACATCTTGAGGCCGCGCACCAGGTTGGCGCCGCTCTCGTGCAGGGTGTGGCGGATCAGCTCCGGATTGGTCGGCAGGAAGTTCGACGGCGACAGCATGCTGGTGAGCTGGCGCAGGTAGAACTGCGCCTTGTGGCGGGTGCGCTCGTCGACGCCCTCGGCCTCGTCGACGAGGCCCTCGGCCCAGCGGGTGGCGATCAGGTAGCCCTGCTTGAGGAAGTCGAAATACGGGTTGGTCGACCACTCGGCGTCGCTGAAGCGGCCATCCTTGGGCTCGGGCACCGCCACCGGATCGGCCTGCTGGCCCTGGAGGCGCAGGTAGGTCGTCCCCCACAGCGTCAGGAAGGCCTGGGACAGCTTGGTCTGGGCCTCGGCGCTGCGGCTCGGGTCCGAGAGCCACGCCTCGGCGATCTGGCCGAGCGTCTTGACCGCCTCGTTGATCTCCCCGGAGGTGTCGTTCGCCTGGGCCTCGGGCGCGAGCATGCGGGCGGCGCTGCGCCCCAGCGCCTCCACGAACTGGCCGGCATTGCGCGACAGGGCCTCGATATCCGGCATCGGCGGCGTGATGCCGTCCGGCATGGCGCCGTTGGCCATGCCGGTCCGGGCGGCAGCTTGGTCCGGCGCCTGCGTCCGCGGGCTCGTCACGCGTGCCTCCCCTGTGTGGTGTTTCGGCTCGACTGACCGTGAGCCTCGTTTCCGACAAATTAAGGAGCGAGCGAGAGGTTGCACCAGCCCGTTTGCGCGTGTCGCGAAACATCCGCGCGATCTTCTCATGACCCATGTGCTCATGCACCGCGCCTTTTTGAACCCCACCGGCCGGCGGCCCGGCGGCCCGGGACCGGCGCGGGGCCTCGCCCTGGCGGTGCTGGCCCTCACGGCGGCACCGCTGGGCGCCTGCTCGGGGGATGCGGTACGCACGCTCGCCACCGATGCGGGCTACGGGCCCCGGGTCGTGGCCGCGCCGGATTTCGTGACCGAGACCCGCGGCCAGGAGACGCCCGCCTTCATGCCGGTGGGCGTCGACGCGCCCAAGCGCCCGATCCGGGCCAAGTCGTCCGAGGGCCAGAAGGCGCTGGAGGCCGAACTCGAAGGCGCCCGCGGCCGCAACGAGAGCCGCGGGCGCGCCGCCGCAAGCGCCGGCCGGGGGGCCGCAGCCGCGATCAAGCCTGTGCCCGCAGCAGAGCAATAAAGCCGCCGATCCGGCTCGAGTTTTTCTGAGTCGGCGGCGACGTGCATCTCTGCTAGAGCGAATCCTTCGCGCGACCGACACCAACGAGAGACGCCAGATTCGGGACGCGCCGATGGATACGCCCATGACCGACTTCCACCGCATCAAGCGCCTGCCGCCCTACGTCTTCGAGCAGGTCAACCGGATCAAGGCGACCGCCCGCGCCCAGGGCGCCGACATCATCGATCTCGGCATGGGCAACCCGGACCTCGATGCGCCGAAACACGTCATCGCCAAGCTGTGCGAGACGGCGGGCCGGCCGCGGACCGACCGCTACTCCGCCTCCAAGGGCATCGCCGGCCTGCGCCGCGCCCAGGCGGGCTACTACCAGCGTCGCTTCGGCGTGAGCCTCAACCCCGACACCCAGGTGGTGGCGACGCTGGGCTCGAAGGAAGGCTTCGCCAACATGGCCCAGGCGATCACCGCGCCGGGCGACGTGGTGCTGGTGCCGAACCCGAGCTACCCGATCCACGCCTTCGGCTTCCTGATGGCCGGCGGCGTGATCCGCTCAGTCCCGGCCGAGCCGACCCCGGCCATGTTCCCGGCGCTCGAGCGGGCCATGCGGCACTCGATCCCGAAGCCCGTGGCCCTGGTGGTCTGCTACCCGTCGAACCCGACCGCCTACGTGGCCGACCTCGATTTCTACCGGGACCTCGTCGCCTTCGCCAAGCAGCACGAGCTGATCCTGCTCTCGGACCTCGCCTACGCGGAGGTCTATTTCGACGGCAAGCCGCCGCCCTCGGTCCTGCAGGTCCCGGGCGCGATCGATTGCACCGTGGAGTTCACCTCGCTGTCGAAGACCTACTCCATGGCCGGCTGGCGCATGGGCTTCGCGGTGGGCAACGAGCGCCTGCTGGCGGCGCTGTCCCGGGTGAAGTCCTATCTCGATTACGGCGCCTTCACGCCGATCCAGGTCGCCGCCACCGCGGCCCTCAACGGCCCGGATGACTGCATCGACGAGATGCGGGCGACCTACAAGAAGCGCCGCGACGCGCTGGTCGAATCCTTCGGCAAGGCCGGCTGGACGATCCCGGCGCCCGCGGCCTCGATGTTCGCCTGGGTCCCGATCCCGGAGCGCTATCGGGAGATGGGCAGCCTCGAATTCTCGAAGCTGCTGCTCGAGAAGTCCGACGTCGCCGTGGCGCCGGGCATCGGCTTCGGCGAGTTCGGCGACGAGTATGTCCGCATCGCCCTGGTCGAGAACGAGCAGCGCATCCGGCAGGCCGCGCGCAACATCCGCCGGTTCTTCGACGGCGGCGACAAGACCCTCCACAACGTCGTGCCGATGGCCCAGGCCGTCTGAGATCGGGCCGGCCCCGATTGTTGCCGCCGGGCGACAGGCTCCGTCAAAGGGCGCGTCGTCCCGCGCCGGCGCTTGTCAGGGCGGATCGCGATGCGCAGGGTTCGGCACGGGGGTCCTCCCGCGTCCCGAGAGTTGCATGCGCCGCCTGAACCTCATCGCCGCCCTGCTGCTCGCCGCCGCGGCCTCGGCCTGTGCGCCGAACCCGATCATCGCGCGGGACCCGGTGCCGGCCCCGGGCCCGACGGATGTCTACGCCTGCGATTCCAAGCCGTTGCCGGTCAACGCCTTCATGTCGGATTGCCGGCCGGTGCCGGCGAGCCCGCAGGTGGTGCTGCGCGCCCGCGGCTGAGCCGGCGTTCCGGTAACCGGTCCGCCCGCGAGCGCCGGACAGGCCGCCCGCGATAAGCTAGAGTGTAGGCCTGACGCCGGCCCGGCCGGTCCCGTGACGGAGCATTGCGTGAGCACCAAGACCCTGATCGCCGCCGGATTGCTCGGCCTCGTCGCCCAGGGCTCGGCCGCCGAGCCGGCCTTCCCGCCGGGGATCCCGCAGCCGCGCGCCTATGTCTTCACCGCCCCCAACGGCCCGACGGTTCTGCAGACCGAGGGTTGCTGCCAGGTGCTGGTGCCGCCGGGCCGTCCCGACCTCGCCGTCCCGCCGATCCCGGTGGCCCAGGTGATGAACGGCGGCGGCTTCGGCTATACCGGGTTCGACTATTACAACGACCAGATCACCGAGAGCCGGTTCGGTGCGCACAAGCGCCCCAAGGAATACGTGATCGCCCCGTCCTACCTCGTGCCGCCGCGCTACTGAGCCGGACGGGCGCCGAGCCCGGGCCTCAATCCTTGTGCGGATCGTGGCCCCAGTTCATCAGCGACATCCGCCAGGGGGAGTCGGGATCCTTGCGGGCGTCGCCGCCCTGCTTCAGATGGCGGTGGACGTAGCCCACGACCTTGCGCATGGCGGCATAATCGTCGTCGGTGAGATCCGCCTTCTTCTTGTCCTTGATCGCCAGGATGCGCCGGCCCATCGCGTGGCCGGTGGATTCGTCGCCGCCCGCCTCCTTCTGGCCGACCGCCTGGCTCGCCGCGCCGTCGAGGTGCTTGCGCAGCGCCGCCGGCGTCATGTTGACGGCGTCGTCGAAGTCGCTCCACGTCTGCGCGTGATCGTCCTCCGCCATCCTGGTCGCCTCCGCGTTCCTGCCTGATCCGTCCCCGACAACGCGCCGCCCGCTTGCCGGCTCGCGCACCACCCTGCGGTCGGGCGCCGCACACTGACCGCGCGGGCCGCCGGCCCGCCGTTTACAGGGCGGCTCCCGGGCGGTATCACCCCGGCCCGACCCATCACCCTCATTCCCGAAAAACCAAATGCGCGCCGAGATCGAGCAAGCCTCGGATGCCGCCAAGCAGTCTATAGGGCTGCTGAGGAGGCATCTTTGACTGGGATACTGTCGATAAACGTCTCGCGGAGCTGAACGCAGCCTCCGAGAACCCCGACCTGTGGAACGATGCCGACGCCGCGCAGAAGGTGATGCGCGAGCGCCAGCAGCTCGACGAGGCGGTCTCCTCCATCCGCAAGCTCGAGCGCGATCTCGAGGACGGCGCGACGCTGATCGAACTCGGCGAGATGGAGGGCGACGAATCCTCGATCCGCGAGGGCGAGGCCGCGATCCTCGCCGTCGAGAAGGAGGCCGCCAGCCGCCAGGTCGAGACCCTCCTGTCCGGCGAGGCCGACGGCTTCGACACCTATCTCGAAGTCCATGCCGGTGCCGGCGGCACCGAGAGCCAGGACTGGGCGAACATGCTCCAGCGCATGTACGGCCGCTGGGCCGAGCGCCGGAAATACAAGGTCGAGATCGTCGAGTGGTCGGACGGCGAAGAGGCCGGGATCAAGGGCGCGACGCTCCTGATCAAGGGCCACAACGCCTATGGCTGGCTCAAGACCGAGTCCGGCGTGCACCGGCTGGTGCGGATCTCGCCCTACGATTCCAGCGCCCGGCGCCACACGAGCTTCGCCAGCGTCTGGGTCTATCCGGTCATCGACGACCGGATCGAGATCGAGATTAAGGAATCGGACTGCAGGATCGACACCTACCGCTCGTCCGGCGCCGGCGGCCAGCACGTCAACACCACCGATTCCGCGGTGCGCATCACCCACAATCCGACCGGGATCGTGGTGGCGTGTCAGCAGGAGCGCTCCCAGCACAAGAACCGCGCCACGGCGTGGAACATGCTGCGCGCCCGGCTCTACGAGGCCGAGTTGAAGAAGCGTGAGGAGAAGGCCAGTGCCGAGGCCGCAGCCAAGACCGATATCGGTTGGGGCCACCAGATCCGGTCCTACGTGCTCCAACCCTATCAGCTGGTGAAGGACCTGCGCACCGGCACCCAGTCCACCGATCCGGACGCGGTGCTCGACGGCTCCCTCGATCCGTTCATGGAGGCCTCGCTGGCGCAGCGGGTCTATGGCGGTTCCGAAGAGGTCGAGGACATCGACTGATTCTGTGCGGGCGATGCACCTTCCGACCGGGAGGCGCCAGGATGGTCGCTCATCGGCTCACCCGGGCCGCGATGTGGTCCCTCTCCCGCCCGGGAGAGGGGACCCGCGTTGCGTCCGCGCATCCCTGATCCGGCAGCCCCGAACGCGGGGCCGCCGGCCCCTCAATACCCCATAGCCGCCCCGTCCTTGCGCGGGTCCGAGCCCGCCACCAGCGTGCCGGCCGCGCGGTCGATCCAGATGATCTGGCCGCCGCCCAGCGGCAGAGGCGCCCGGATCGCCGGGTGGCCGCGCGCGATCAGTCCGGCCATCGCGGCGTCCGAGATGCCGGTCTCGAGTTCCAGGCTGTCGCCATACGCGAAGCTGCGCGGGGCATCGAGCGCGGCCTGCACGTCGAGGCCCCGGTCGAGGATGCCCGACAGCAGCTCGACATGGCCCATGGCCTGGTAATGGCCACCCATCACGCCGAACGGCGCGACCGCCTGTCCGTCCTTCATCAGCATGCCCGGGATGATCGTGTGCATCGGCCGCTTGCCCGGCCCGATGCTGTTCGGGTGCCCGGCTTCCGTGCGGAACGACAGGCCGCGGTTGTGCAGCAGCACGCCGCTCTCCGGCGCCAGGATGCCCGAGCCGAAGCCCTGGAACACCGAGTTGATCAGCGACAGCGCGTTGCCGTCCCGATCGACCACGCAGAGATAGACGGTGTCCTTGTGGGCCCGCTCCTCGGCGATCTCCCGGGCGATCTCGGGATAGATCTCCGGCACCCGCGCCCGACCCATGTCGATCGCCCCGTGGGCGGCGGCCTTCCAGGCATCCGACAGCAGGTGCTCCACCGGCACCCGGGCGAGGGCGGCGTCGCCGAACAGCACGTCCCGGTGATGGTAGGCCTGCTTGCAGGTCTCTGCGAACAGGTGGAGCCGGTCCAGGTCCGACAGGGCGCCGATGTCGTGATGCGACAGCACGTTCAGCATCATCAGCGCCGCGAGGCCCTGGCCGGCGGGCGGGCACTCGTAGACGTCGTAGCCGCGGTAGCGGGTCGAGACCGGCGTGACCACGTCCGGCCGCGACGTGGCGAAATCATCCCGGGTGTGCAGGCCGCCGAGGGCGTTGAGCCGGCGGACCATGTCGTCGGCCACCGGTCCTTCATAGAAGCCGCGCGGGCCCTCGTCGGCGATGCGGCGGAGCGTGGCGGCGAGTTTCGGCAGCCGGAAGACGCTGCCGATCGCCGGGGCCTTGCCGCCGATCAGGTAGGTCCCGGCGGCGTGGGGGTCGCCGGCCACCCGGGGCACGCCGCGCAACCAGTCCCAGCCGACGCGCTGCTGGATCACGAACCCGTCCTCGGCGTAGCGGATCGCCGGCTGCAGCAATTCACCCAGCGGGCGCGTGCCGTGCTGGCGCACCAGCATGTCCCAGGCTCCGATCGCCCCCGGTACCGTGACCGCGTGCGGCGAGGCCGGCGTGATCGCGGCGCCGTGCTCGGCGTACCAGTCGGGCGTGGCGGCGGCCGGCGCCCGGCCTGACCCGTCCAGCGCGATCGGCCGGGAGGCGCCAGCCGGGGCATAGAGGGCGAAGCAATCGCCGCCGATGCCGGTCATCAGCGGATCGACCACGCACTGCACCGCCACCGCGGCGATCCCGGCATCGACGGCGTTGCCGCCCGCGCGCAGGATCTCGATGGCGGCCAGGGTCGAGGCGGGATGCGAGGTCGCGACGGCGGCGTTGGCGGCGTAGACCGGGGAGCGCCCGGGTGCGGAGAAATCTCTCACGGGAAATCCTGTCCTGTGCGATCGAGCCGCTGGTCGTCCGCCCCCGCCGGAGAAGGGGCGCCGCCACCGCTCATGCCGAACCGCCGGCGAGGCCCTCTCGGCGCCGGCGTGAAACGGTATCATGTATTCAAGTGATCCGCAGCGCTACGGCCGCCGGTGCTGAACCCCGGTTCCTTGTCACGCCGTCTCGATGATCGAGACCTTGCCGTCGCGCTCGACGATGCCGACCGCGACCGTGTCGAACTCGTCCAGGCCTTGCTGGCGGGCGGCGGTGCGGATGTCGGCCTGCTGCACACGCGGCGCCTCCCGATACCCATCCAGGGCGAGATTCTCCGCGTGCAACCGCGGTGTCCCGCCCAAGGCCGGAGGGGCCGCGGGCCGGGGCACTCGCCGTGCCGCGGGATCGGCGCTACCTTCGGTCTTACAACCGCGAAGGATATCCGATGAAGCGCCTGCTCGCCGCCCCGCTCGTCTCCAGCCTTGCCGCCCTTCCCGCCGCGTTCGCGCTGCTGCCGCAGGCGGCTCTGGCCCATCCCGGCCACGGGGCTGCGCTCGGCGCCGGGGCCGGCTTCCTGCATCCGCTGCTCGGCGCCGACCACGTGCTGGCGATGGTCGCGGTCGGGCTGCTGGCGGCCCTGCGCGGCGGCCGGGCGCTCTGGGCACTGCCTCTCTCCTTCCTGGCGCTCATGAGCGTGGGGGCGGGCCTGGGGATGGCCGGCGTCGCGCTGCCCTATGCCGAGACCGGGATCGCACTCTCCATCGTGGTGTTCGGCGTGGCCGCGATCGTCGGCCTGCGGGCGCCGGTTGCGCTGCTCGCCAGCCTCGTCGGCGTGTTCGCGGTGTTCCACGGCTACGCCCACGGCGCCGAGATGCCGGAGACCGCCTCGGGCCTGGCCTTCGGGTTCGGCTTCCTGGCCGCGACCGCGCTCCTGCACGGGGCCGGGATCGGGCTTGGAATCACCGCGTCGCGGCTTGGCGCCACCCGGGCCGCGCCGGCCCTCGGCGCCGCCGTCGCGGCGGCGGGCCTCGCGCTGCTGGCGTTGCCGGCCTGAGCGCTACCGTCCCGGTTACACCCGTCCGCAGGGGCTTGATGTCACGGGCGCGAGGGGCTGACACGGTTGCGCCGAGTCCCAGGTCATGCGCGCCGCCACCGTTCCGGCGGCGATAGGACTCCCGCCACCATGTCAAAACTCCCGACCCTCGCCCTCGCGAGCCTCCTGGCGCTCGCCACCTCCGCACACGCCGCCGCGCCGCCCGAGCGCCTGCGCGGCACGATCGAGGCCGTCGAGGGCGGCGGCTTCACCCTCAAGACCCTGGACGGGAAGAGCCAGCGGGTGACCCTGGCGCCGGACGCCAAGGTCTCCTGGGTCGTCCCGGCCCAGCTCGATCAGATCAAGGACGGCGTCTTCATCGGAACCGCCACCAAGGGCGAGCCGCCGATCGCCCTGGAGGTCGTGCTGTTCCCGGAATCGATGCGCGGCACCGGTGAGGGCCATTACGACTGGGATATGCTTCCCGATCACACCGGCAGCGCCGCGGTGAAGAGCACCATGACCAACGGCACCGTGAAGGCCGCCGTACCCGCGACCGCGCCGGACGCCCCCCGGGTCAAGAGCGCGATGACGAACGGCACCGTGAAGGCGAGCGGGAGCGGCGCGGAGCGCACCCTCACGGTCGATTACGGCAAGGGCCAGTCGCTCCAGATCCTGGTTCCGCCGCAGGCCCCGGTGGTCACCTTCGAGGCTGCGGATTCCGGTGCGATCACCGCCGGCGCCAAGGCGTTCGTGGTGGCTGCGCGGGGCGAGGACGGCAAAGTCACGGCGCGGCGCGTCGCCGTCGGCAAGAACGGCCTGACGCCGCCGATGTGAAGTGCGGTCGGGCGCAAAGCCCGGCGCGCCGTCTCGACAACCTTTGATGACGCCGCCGCAGCCGCCGGCGTCACCCCCACGTTCGGACCGCCCCGGCCCTTCCCGGTGCTCGGGCGGTCCCGTCCATGCCCGGTTCGACAGCACTCCTGCCACTCCGGAAAGCATATCGGTACATCCGGCAAGCTGTTGCCGGCTAACGCGTTCTGATATTGTTGCCGGGCGGCAACATCGCACAGGAACCAATTTATCCGAGCCGAATTCTGATTGCTCGCCGAAACCCGTTCGCACATGGTGATCGTGCACGGGGGCATCGCCAAGCGAGAGCCCGCAGGAGCCTGCCACCCAAGACGCAGGCCAAACCTACAAGACGAGCGGCAAGATCCGGAAAACCGGGCATGTCCGCATCATCGGGTCTCGAAGCTTTGGAGATGTCTATGAAGCTCTTGAAGAGCTCACTGCTCGGTTCTGCAGCCGCCTTCGCGGCCATCGGAGCCGCACACGCCGCCGACCTTCCGGTCAAGAAGGCGGTTCCGATCGAGTACGTCCGCGTCTGCTCGGCCTACGGCGCCGGCTTCTTCTACATTCCCGGCACCGACACCTGCCTGCGTCTCTCCGGCCGCGCCCGGTTCGAGGGCGGCTACATGACCAGCTACTCGCGTCAGTTCGGTAACGGCGGCGACACCTCGGGCTACCAGGGTCGCATGCGCATCAACCTCGATGCCCGCACCCAGACCGCTTACGGCACCCTGCGCGCCTTCGTGCGTTTCGATGCCGGCGCCCGCACCGGCTATTCCGGCGTCGGCACCTCCGGCACCCAGCAGCGTATCGGCCAGGCCTATCCCGGCCTCGGCATCGACAGCTTCGGCCGCGACCAGCAGTTCGCCAACGTCGACAAGGCGTTCATCCAGTTCGCCGGCCTGACCGCCGGTCGTGCGTCTTCGTTCTTCGACTTCTACGCTCACGATTTCGAGCTCGCCGGCGCCACCGCGGGTTCGGACATCGCGTCCACCAACCTGCTCGCCTACACCGCCACCCTCGGCAACGGCCTGTCAGCCACGATCTCGGCCGAAGACCCGGTCTTCCGCCGCAGCCCGATCTACTCGCCGTCCAACAACCCCGGCGGCGTCACCGTCAACGCGTCGATCGCGAACTTCGCGCAGACCAATTCGCCGGCTCCGGTGTTCATCGGTTACACCGGTGCCACCCCCACCCGCTTCAGCCAGGTCGATGTGATCCAGCGTTCGCGGATGCCGGACGTCGTCGGCGCCCTGCGCCTCGACCAGGCCTGGGGTTCAGCCCAGGTCTCCGCGGCAGTTCACGAGTTGAACGTCGGCAACGTCCAGAACGGCGCTGGTACCGGCACCGGCTCGAACGTCAGCATCCCGCACGCCAACAACTCGTATGGCTACGCGGTGCAGGGCGGTCTGAAGATCAACACCCCGTTCATCGCTCCGGGTGATGCGCTCTACCTGCAGGGTGCCTACGGCAGTGGCTCCCAGCTCTACACCGGATACTCCTCGTTCAGCGGTTCCTACTCGCAGAACGCCGCGACCATCCAGGGCCAGAAGTTCAACCAGTTCTTCAACGACGCGAGCGTCAACCCGTTCACGGGGCAGCTCGAGCAGTCGCAGAGCTTCACGGTTGTCGCTTCGTACCTGCACTACTGGTCGCCGGAGTGGCGCTCGGCCGTCTTCGGCTCGTACGGTGAGATGGACTTCACCCAGCGTGCTCGTTCTGCTCAGGGTGCAGCGTTCTCGGTCATCAACCCGAACGGAACGAACAGCTTCGGCGCCAACGCGGTTGGTGTGCCCGGCACAAGATTCTATCAGCTCAGCGAAGCCCTGCGCGACACCTACCAGTTCGTCGCCGGTGCGAGCTTGATCTGGTCGCCGGTGAAGGACCTCGATATCGGTGTCGAGGGCTACTACACCCAAATCGGTGTCAAGAACGGACGCGTGATCGACAAGGACAAGGATCCGACCGCTTACTCCCGCGTCGGTGCGATCAATGCCGGTGGCGCAGTTGCTACCACCACGGCGGACTCGGTGTCCTCCTTCCGCTTCCGCGTCCAGCGCGACTTCTAAGCCGCATCGTCGGCGCGGGGACACACCCCCCGCGCCGCTTCCACGGATCTCAAGGCCCAGCCCTCCGGCTGGGCCTTTTTCGTTGTCGGCGGGCGCGATGACGCCGGACGCCGCGCCTGCTCCGCTTCCGGACGTCGCCGCGGCAGGGCCGCCGCCGAACGGTTCCCGGCGGCGCCGCCACACACGGGCTCCGGACCGAACCCGCGAAGCCCGCATCCGGCACGGATCCCGGCCCGACCGCGTCTCCTGACCGCGTCTCCAGCCCTCGCCGCTGACCGGCTCTGGGTTCCGGTGCCCGGGGCGCACCGCTCGAACGCCACGCTCTCCCCATGCCCACCGCGTCCCGACGCGCCGCCGTGGCTGTCGTCCGGCAGCGCACGAATCGATTCGCGAATCCGGTCGAATCACGGACGGAATCGGCGCGACGGATCTTCACGGACCGGCCGTGGCGATCGTTACCGACGCACGGCGTTGTGCCCAAAGCGGCCGGCGACCCGGCCGCTCGAGACAAAGCGCCGCCGCGTCCGCAAGGGATGAGCCTGGGCCCGGATGTATCCGCGGATTCAGGCGCGCGCAGATAAAAATTTTGGCCGCGGTAATATCTCTCGAGAGACGTTCGCAATAAATATCCGCGCTAGAATTTCCGCTTATAAAATCATTGCACTCAGTAATACTTCAAAACAATTTTGTGACGTTGCGACGTTACAACAACGCAAATCAATTCCACAGATCGAATGATATCGATGTTGCTTGGATAAGCTGCGACAGATCATAAGAACCGGCATAGAGAAATCTCGGACGCGAGATATCTCTAAATAATCTGCACTTAAGATTGCAGAATTCAACAACATCGATCGCTGCGAGGGTCGGATAAACCGGACTCGTTGGTGTTATCGGGTCTCGAAGCTTTGGAGATATCTATGAAGCTCTTGAAGAGCTCGCTGCTCGGCTCGGCCGCCGCCTTCGCGGCGATCGGAGCCGCCCAGGCCGCCGACCTTCCGATCAAGAAGGCGGCGCCGATCGAGTACGTCCGCGTCTGCTCCGCCTTCGGGGCCGGCTTCTTCTACATCCCCGGCACCGACACCTGCCTGCGCATCTCGGGCCGCGCCCGGTTCGAGGGCGGCTACATGGCCAGCTACTCGCGCCAGGGCTCCAACGGCGACACCTCGGGCTACCAGGGCCGGATGCGCATCAACATGGATGCCCGCACCCAGACCGCCTACGGTACGCTCCGCGCCTTCGTGCGCCTCGATGCCGGCAGCCGCACCGGCTATTCCGGCATCGGCCAGTCCGGCACCCAGCAGCGCATCGGCCAGGCCTACGCCTCAACGGGCGTCGATCAGGTGGGTCGCGATCAGCAATACATGAACGTCGACAAGGCGTTCATCCAGTTCGCCGGCCTGACCGCCGGTCGCGCGTCCTCGTTCTTCGACTTCTACGCGCACGACTTCGAGATCACCGGCAGCACGCTCGGCTCGGACAACGCCTCGACCAACCTGCTCGCCTACACGGCGGTGCTGGGCAACGGCGTGTCGGCGACCCTGTCGGTGGAAGACCCGGTCTTCCGCCGCACGCCGATCTTCACGCCCTACGCGTCCACCGTCAGCCCCGTGTTCGTCGGCTACACCCGGGGCGCTCCGACCGTGCTGAGCACGATCGACACCGTCCAGCGCGAGCGTCTGCCCGACTTCGTCGGTGCCCTGCGCCTCGATCAGGCCTGGGGCTCGGCTCAGATCTCGGCCGCCACCCATGAGCTGAACGTCGGCAATATCGCGACGAGTCCCGTCGCAGGCACGAACGTCAACATCGCGCACACCAACAGCGTCCAGGCCTGGGCGGTGCAGGGCGGCCTGAAGGTGAACACCCCGTTCGTCGCGCCGGGCGACGCTCTGTACCTCCAGGGCGCCTACAGCGACGGCGCGCAGCTCTACACGGGCTATTCCGCGTATAGCGGGTCCTACGCGCAGAACCCGGCGACGATCCAGGGCCAGAAGTTCAACCAGTTCTTCTCGGACGCGACGATCAATCCGTTCACCGGCCAGCTGCAGACCTCGCAGAGCTTCACCGCAGTGGCGTCGTACCTGCACTATTGGTCGCCGGAATGGCGTTCGGCCCTGTTCGGCTCCTACGGTGAGCAGAACTTCTCCCGCGCCGCCCGTCTCGCGCAGGGGGCCGCCTATGGCCTCGCGGGCTCGAGCCTCATCTCCGGCCCCAACGCCGTCGGCGTGCCGGGCACCCGGTTCTATCAGCTCAGCCAGGCGCTGCGCGACAACCACCAGTTCGTCGCCGGTGCGAGCCTGATCTGGTCGCCGGTGAAGGACCTCGATATCGGCGTCGAGGGCTACTACACGCAGATCGGCCTGAAGAGCGGCCGGGTGATCGACCAGGACAAGAGCCCGACCGCCTACAACAACGTCGCCGGCATCAACAACGGCACCTTCGTGCCGCGTACCGCGACGCAGGACTCGATCTCGCAGGTCCGCTTCCGCGTCCAGCGCGACTTCTGATCGCCAGAGCGGTGCCGGGGCTTCGGTCCCGGCGCCCGTCCTCGTGCATCTCGACTTCGAAGGCCCGGCTCCGCGCCGGGTCCTTTTTGTACCGGACGCCCCGCGCCGACCGGTCGCGCCAGATCCGGCGGGCCCGGCATCGCGCCGTCATTGGCGCCGGCACGATGTCCGAAAGGTCCGGTCGCACTGCACCTGCCGCGTGGGTCTTGGCCGAGGCCTCCACCAGCGGCGTGACGCCCGGGGGGCATCGACACGCTGTCTTTATTCGCGCGCTGGGCTCGCACGAATCTGTTTGTAAAAGCAATAACGTAATAAAAGCAAAAATAGAAATACCGAATTACTGACTTATAGTCAGGATATGTGATCGTTTAGATTTTAAAAATAAGACCAAACCATTGGGGCTGGCGATGCGGTTATTGACGTCTCTTCTGCTGGGATCGCCCTCCGTGCTCGCGCTAGCCGGGGGAGCCGCCGCGGCCGACCGTCCGGTCGGGGCGGCGGCGCCGATTGCGTATGTCCGGGTCTGCTCGGCCTACGGCGCCGGCTTCTTCTACATCCCGGGCACCGACACCTGCCTGCGCATCTCCGGCCGCGCCCGGTTCGAGGGCGGCTACATCACCAGCTATACCCGGCAGGCCGGCTCCAACGGCGGCGATACGTCGGGCTATCGCGGGCTGCTGCGCTTCAACCTCGATGCCCGCACCCAGACCGCCTACGGCACCCTGCGCGCCTTCGTGCGCCTCGAGGCCGGCAGCCGGTCCGGTGCGGCCGGCGTGGGCCGATCCGGCACACAGGAGCGCATCGGCTCGGCCTACGTCGCCACCGGCGTCGATCAGGCCGGGCGCGTCCAGCAGGTCGTGAACGTCGACAAGGCGTTCATCCAGTTCGCCGGGCTCACGGCCGGTCGCGCCTCCTCGTTCTTCGACTTCTATGCCCACGATTTCGAGCTGTCGGGCAGCACCGCCGGCTCGGATGTCGCCTCGACCAACCTGCTCGCCTACACGGCGACCCTCGGCAACGGCCTGTCGGCGACCCTGTCGGTGGAAGACCCGGTCTTCCGCCGCACGCCGATCTTCGCGCCCTCGGGGGGCGCCACTCCGGTCAGCCCGGTCTTCGTCGGCTATACACGCGGCGCCCCGTCGAGCTTCGCCGCCATCGACAGCATCCAGCGCGAGCGGCTGCCGGATTTCGTCGGCGTCCTGCGCCTCGACCAAGCTTGGGGCTCCGCGCAGCTCTCGGCCGCCACCCATGAGCTGAACGTCGGCAACGTCGGGCTCGGCACCGGTTCGAACGCCGCCGTCGCGCACACCAACAGCGTCCAAGGCTGGGCGGTGCAGGGCGGCGTGAAGGTGAACACGCCGTCCGTCGCGCCGGGCGACGCCCTGTACCTGCAGGGCGCCTACGGCGAGGGCGCGCAGTTCTACACGGGCTATTCGGCGTTCAGCGGCTCCGCCGGACAGAGCCCGGCGACGATCCAGGGCCAGACATTCCAGCAGTACTTCTCGGACGCGACGATCGACCCGTTCACCGGCCGGCTGCAGACCTCGCAGAGCTTCACCGCGGTGGCGTCGTATCTGCACTACTGGTCGCCGGACTGGCGCTCGGCCGTCTTCGGCTCCTACGGCGCGCAGGCCTTCTCCCGCGGCGCCCGCCCCGCGCAGGGCGCGGCCTACGGCCTGGTGAGCACCCTCGCCGGCGGCAATCCCTTCGGCACCAACGCGGTCGGCGTCCCGGGCACGCGGTTTTATCAACTGAGCCAGGCGCTCCGCGACACCGACCAGTTCGTGGCCGGCGCGAGCTTGATCTGGTCGCCGGTGAAGGACCTCGATGTCGGCGTCGAGGGCTACTATACGCAGATCGGCCTGAAGAGCGGCCGGGCGATCGATCTCGACAAGAGCCCCGGCGCCTACGGTGCCATCGCTCAGATCAACGCCGGCAGTTTCGTCCCCCGCACGACGACCCAGGATTCGGTCTCGCAGATCCGCCTGCGGGTCCAGCGCGACTTCTGAGCCCGTATCGCGGTGCCGCGGCATCCGAGGCCCGGCTCTGCACCGGGCCTCCTTGGTTTCGCGAATCGCGGCGGGAGGTTCCCCGGGACCGGACTGAGCGGTGGCGCTCGAGGGCCTCGCGATTCGTCGATGAGGACCGGCGCGCCGGTCCTCGGTCAGGATGGCGGCTCGATCGCCGCCGATCACGACGCGGTTGGCGCAAGCGCGCCACCTGTGTGGGCCGGTGCACCGCCCCTTCGGCAAGACGGCCGCATCGCCAAGCCATTCGTCATGATCAATGATCGATCGCATCTTGCTCGACCAAATGAATTGACAGCACAGCCAGTTGGTTTGACTGCCAATATCTTCCAATCAATATTGATATCATAGTATATTGAAAAGTTGTTCGCATTGAGTTGCAGATAAGCAACAAGATCATAAATGCTATGACGACGCATTGAATCGCTGTTGATTGATAAAGATCGGGATCCCAGTCTCGTCCGAGACAGAAGTGATGCGCGAAAAACCGTGCGTCACTCTTCCACAAATAAAAAAATCTCAGAAAAATCTGCGTTCTGCAGAAAACGGGAAGCGTTGCCGTCTTCGGCTTCAAACTTCTGGGGGTCTTGATGACTTTATTGAACCATTTCTTGCTCGGATCCGCGACCGCGTTCGTCGCAGTCGGTTCCGCCCACGCTGCCGACCTTCCGATCAAGAAGGCGGCGCCGATCGAGTACGTTCGCGTCTGCTCCGCCTTCGGGGCCGGCTTCTTCTACATCCCCGGCACCGACACCTGCCTGCGCATCTCGGGCCGCGCCCGGTTCGAGGGTGCGTACCAGACCTCGTCCAGCCGCCAGCCGGGCGCTGTCGGCGAGACGTCGGGCTATCGCGGGTTGGCGCGCTTCAACCTGGATGCCCGCACCCAGACGGCCTACGGCGCCCTGCGCGCCTTCGTGCGCCTGGATGCCGCCTCCCGTACGGGCGTCATCCATTCCGGCACCATGCTGCGCATCGGCCAGGCCTACGGCGCCACCGGTGTCGACGAGCGGGGCCAGGCGCAGCAATACGTGAACGTCGACAAGGCGTTCATCCAGTTCGCCGGCCTCACCGCCGGTCGCGCGTCGTCGTTCTACGACTTCTACGCCCACGATTTCGAGATGTACGGCGCGACGTCCGGCTCCGACAATTCCTCGACCAACCTGCTCGCCTACACGGCCACCTTGAGCAACGGCGTCACGGCGACCCTGTCGGTGGAAGACCCGGTCTTCACCCGCTCTCCGGTCTTCTCACCGACTGCGACCGCGGTCGCCCCCGTCTTCGTCGGCTACACCGGCGGCCGGCCGTCGCGCTACGGCAACGTCGACGCCGTCCAGCGCTCGCGGCTGCCCGACTTCGTCGGCGCCCTGCGGGTCGATCAGGCCTGGGGCTCCGCCCAGATCTCGGCCGCCACGCACGAGATCAACGTCGGCAACCTCAGCACCAACCCGGCCGCGGGAGCGGGCGGCGTTCTCACCGGGATCCGGCATGCCAATTCGGTCCAGGGTTGGGGCGTGCAGGGCGGCGTGAAGATCAACCTGCCGGCGATCGCCCCGGGGGATACCCTCTACCTGCAGGGGGCCTACGCCAACGGCGCACAGAGCTATGCCGGCTATTGCATGGTCGCCGGCTGCTACGCGCAGTCCAACACCGGCTTCGATACGCAGAAGTTCGAGCAGTACTTCGCCGACGCGTCGGTCAACCCGTTCACCGGCCAGCTCCAGACTTCGACCAGCTTCTCGGCGGTGGCGTCGTACCTGCACTACTGGTCGCCGGAATGGCGCTCGGCCCTCTTCGGCTCCTACGGCGAGCAGGATTTCTCGGCCAGTGCCCGCCTGGCCCAGGGCGCCCTGTTCAGCCTGGTGAACCCGAGCGGCAACAGCTTCGGGACCAATGGCGTCGGCGTCCCCGGCACCCGGTTCTACCAGCTGAGCCAAGCCCTGCGGGACACTTACCAGTACGTGGTCGGCGGCAGCCTGATCTGGTCGCCGGTGCTCGATCTCGATATCGGTGTCGAGGCCTTCTACACCCAGATGGGTGTCAGGAACGGCCGCGTGATCGACCTCGACAAGGGCCCGGGTGCCTACGCGAACGTCGCCGCCATCAACGCCGGCACGTTCGTGCCGCGCACCGCGACGCAGGATTCGATGACGCACGTCCGCTTCCGCGTGCAGCGCGACTTCTGATCCGATCAGCCGGCGCCGGGCATCCAACCCCGGCGCCGTTCACGATCGTCTGTCCATGCGACGACTGAAGGTGCCGGCTTAATCCCTGACTCCAATACAGGCAGCGCGCTTTGTCCCGCGGTTCGCGTTGCCGCCCTGTGCGGGCGCTGATACGCCGGATCCGACTTTATCTCCGCCGACCGGGCGGCCCAGGTCGCGACCGTCGGGGCGATCGGGGCCGCACGGCGAAGGCCGGAAGGGCCCGCGCGTGGTCGGAAGTCCGGAGGAAGCCGATGACCAGTAGCGCCTCGACGAGTCCCGTGCCGACGCCGCTCAACGAGCGCCGCGCAGCACGGTTCTGGCCCGAGGGCTGGTGGCGCCTGGTCGACATGAAGATCGGCATCATTCCACTGCCGCTCTACGTCATCGTGGCGATCCTGCTGGTGGTCCTGGTCCAGGAGGGCGAGGTCAAGCCGGACGGGCCGACCATGATCGCCGTCCTGGTGATGGGCGGCTTCACCTGCGCCGAGATCGGCAAGCGCATCCCCATCCTGCGCAACATCGGCGCGGGCGCGATCTTCGCGACCTTCATCCCGTCGGCGCTCGTCTACTACAAGCTGGTGCCGCCCCAGATGGAGAAGGCGATCTTCGATTTCACGAAGTTCACCAACTTCCTCTACATCTACATCGCCACGATCATCGTCGGCTCGATCCTGGGCATGGATCGCGACGTCCTGATCAAGGGCTTCCTCAAGATCTTCGCACCCCTCGCGGTGGGCTCGGTGGCGGCCGCCATCGTCGGCACCCTGGTCGGCACCGCGCTCGGGCTCGGCCCCTACAAGACCTTCTTCTTCATCGTCGTGCCGATCATGGCCGGCGGCGTCGGCGAGGGCGCGATCCCGCTCTCCATCGGCTACGCGGCGATCCTGGGCCAGCAGCAGGGCGTCGTGTTCGCCCAGGTGCTGCCGCCGGTGATGCTCGGCTCGCTCACCGCGATCATCTTCGCCGGCACCCTCAATTATGTCGGCAAGCGCTATCCCCACCTCACCGGGGAGGGCCGGCTCCAGCCGGGCGCGGAGGGCATGGAATCGAGCGACGCCCAGGCCCGCTCCGAGGCGGCCCGCGGCCAGATCGACGCCGCCACGATCGGCGCGGCCGGGCTCACGGCCATCACCCTCTACCTGCTCGGGGTCGTAGCCCACCACCTCGTCGGCCTGCCGGCGCCGGTGGCAATGCTGTTCCTGGCGGTGTTCGCCAAGCTCGGCAGCGCCGTGTCGCCCCATCTCCAGGCTGGCGGCTTCGTGGTGTACAAGTTCGTGCAGGTCTCGATGACCTACCCGCTGCTCTTCGCCATCGGGGTGGCGCTGACCCCGTGGAACGAGCTGATGGCGGCGTTCACCCTGGTGAACCTGATCACCATCGTGTCGACGGTGTCCACGCTGATGGTCACCGGCTTCTTCGTCGGCCGGGCGCTCGGGATGTACCCGATCGAGACCGCGATCGTGAACGCCTGCCACAGCGGCCAGGGCGGCACCGGCGACGTGGCGATCCTCACGGCGGCCAACCGCATGGCGCTGATGCCGTTCGCCCAGATCGCCACCCGGATCGGCGGCGCCCTGACCGTCACCGGGACGATCATCGCGCTGAAATGGATCGGCGCGTGAAACGAGATCGGGGAGCGTTGCGTCATGGCCGGTGATCCGGGCGCCGTCGGGGCGAGCCTGCAATCCAGGATCGGGGCGATCCTCCGCTCGACGAGCGGCAACTTCCTGGAGATGTTCGATTTCTTCCTGTTCGGGTTCTACGCCAGCTCCATCGCGCGGGCGTTCTTCCCCTCGGGCAACGAGACCACCGAGCTGCTCCTGACCTTCGGGACCTTCTGGCTCGGCGCGCTGATGCGGCCCCTCGGGGCGATCGTGCTCGGCGCCTATATCGACCGGATCGGGCGCCGGAAGGGCCTGATCGTCACCCTGGCGATCATGGCGAGCGGCACGGTGCTGATCGCCTTCTGCCCGAGCTACGGCACCATCGGCATCGCCGCGCCCCTGATCGTGCTGGCCGGCCGCCTGCTGCAGGGCTTCTCGGCCGGCGTCGAGATCGGCGGCGTCTCGATCTACCTGTTCGAGATCGCCACGCCCGGGCGGAAGGGCTTCTACACGTCGTTCCAGTCGGCGAGCCAGCAGGTGGCGATCATGTTCGCGGCCGTGATCGGCTACGGGCTGAACGCCTACCTGACCAAGCAGCAGATCGGCGATTTCGGCTGGCGCATCCCGTTCTTCATCGGCTGCCTGATCGTGCCGTTCATCTTCTTCATCCGGCGCTCCCTGCAGGAGACCCAGGAATTCGCCCAGCGGACCCACCATCCGAGCACGCGCGAGATCCTCACCACGGTCGCCGCCAACTGGCGGATCGTGCTGCTCGGCATGATGCTCTCCACCATGACCACGGTGACCTTCTACATGATCACCGTGTACACGCCGACCTTCGGCAAGACCGTCCTCAAGCTCACCGAGACCGACAGCCTCACCGTCACCCTGTGCGTGGCGATCACCAATTTCATCTGGCTGCCGGTGGGCGGCGCGCTGTCGGACGCGATCGGGCGTAAGCCCGTGCTGCTCACCATCTCGGTCCTGTCGCTGCTGACCACCTATCCGGCGCTGCACTGGCTGGTGGCCGATCCGACCTTCGCCAAGATGCTCGGCGTCGAATTGTGGTTCTCGTTCTTCTTCGGCGTCTACAACGGCGCGATGATCGTCTCGCTGTCCGAGGTCGTGCCGGCGCATGTGCGGGCCAGCGGCTTCTCCCTGGCCTACAGCCTCGCCACGGCCCTGTTCGGCACCGCCACCCCGATGGTCTCGACCTACCTGATCGAGCAGACCGGCGATCGGGCGGCCCCGAGCTATTGGCTGATGGCGGCGGCCGCCTGCGGGATCGTCGCCACGCTCAGCCTGTTCCGGGGCGGCAAGCGGGAAGCCAGGATCCCCGCCCACGCCTGACGCGGTGGGATCAGGTCGCCTGCCAGATCCGGATCCGCGTCTTGAAGGCGGCGCGGATATGGGCCCGCGCCGCCGCCTCGGCGCCGTCGCCGTCATGGGCGCGGATCGCCGCGACGATCGCGGCGTGCTCGTCGAGCGATTCGAGCGCGCGTTCCGGGGCGGCGAGCGTCGTCGCGCCCGGCAGCAGCACCAGCGACAGGCGCATCGTCTCCAGGGTGTGCTGCAGGAAGCGGTTGCGCGCGGCGGCGTGGATCTGTCGATGGAACAGCCGGTTGGTGCGCGCCAGCGCCGCCCCGTCGCCGGCCAGCGCCCGGTCCCGGGCAATCATCTCTTCCAGAAGCTCGGTCTCGACCGCGCTGGCATGGATCGCGGCGAGCCGGGCCGCGGTTCCCTCCAGCACCTCGCGCATGTCGTAGAGTTCGCTGACCTGCCCGTAATCGAGCTGCGCCACGCTGGCACCGCGGTGCGGCTCGTGGGCGACGAGGCCCTGCGCTTCCAGCCGGCCCAACGCCTCGCGCACCGGCGTGCGGCTGATCGCGAAACGCTCCGCCAGCTCGGCCTCGCGCAGGCGGCTGCCGGGGGCGAGCTCGCCCTCCTCGATCGCCTGCAGCAGCCGCTCGTAGGCGGCGGCGCCGTTGGAGCGCTCAGACTCGCTCGCCTTCATGGCCGGACTCTCCTCCGCCGTGGCCATAGCGTGAAACGATGGCCGCAGGAACGCTTGCTCCGCATTGCATGCAAGCGTATACAATAATTGAAGCGCGGTTCGGATGACGGAGGCGGCGATGCAGGATCGGCAGGCGGGACCCTTTGATATCGTGGTGGTTGGCTCCGGCAACGCCGCCATGAGCGCGGGCCTCGCCGCCCTGGAGCGCGGCGCCTCGGTGCTGATGATCGAGAAGGCGGAGCCGGATCTGGCCGGCGGCAACACCGCCTACACCGCCGGCGCCATGCGGTTCGTCTACCAGGGCAACGACGACCTGATCCCGCTGCTCGCCGACCCGGACGACCAGCGCCTGCCGCGGACCGATTTCGGCGCCTACACGGCGCAGACCTTCGAGACCGACCTCCTCGGCTTCAACGACGGCAGGCCGCTGTCGCGCGAGCAGCGCATCCTGATCGACGAGAGCGGCGCGGCCCTGCGCTGGCTCTCGACGCAAGGCGTGAAGTTCGAGCCGATCTACGCCCGGCAATCCTTCGAGAAGGACGGCCGCTTCGTGTTCTGGGGCGGCCTGACGCTCGCGACCCACGACGAGGGGTTCGGTCTCGCCCGTGCGGAGCTTGAGGCCTTCACGAAGGCCGGCGGCGAGATCCGCTACGGTTGCCCGGCCACCGGGCTGATCGTCGAGGCGGGCCGCGTCGTCGGCGTGGAGACGCCGCAGGGCGCGTTCCGGGCGGGGGCGGTGATCCTGGCCTGCGGCGGCTTCGAATCGAACCCCGCGCTGCGGACCCGGTTCATCGGCGCGGGCTGGGACAAGGCCCGGGTGCGCGGCACGCCGCACAACCGCGGCGACGGGCTGGAGATGGCGCTCGCGCTCGGCGCCAAGCCGCACGGCTTCTACGGCGGCTGCCACGCCACCCCGATGGACCTACACACGCCCGATTACGGCAACCTCGACCTGCCGCACGGCGAGCGCAAGCACTACCGCAAGATCTGCTACTTCCTGGGCCTCATGCTGAATGCCGCCGGGCAGCGGTTCGTCGACGAGGGCAAGAACTTCCGCAACTACACCTACGCCCAGTTCGGCCGCTCGATCATGGAGCAGCCCGGGCACGTCGCCTGGCAGATCTTCGACGCCAAGGTCGATCACCTGCTCTACAGCGAGTACCGGTTCCACGACGCCCACTTCGTCGAGGCCGACACGCTCGACGGGCTGCTCGACAAGCTCGACGGCATCGACCGGGCTGCGGCCCGGCGCACCATCGCGGACTTCAACGCCGCCGTGGACGACGCCGTGCCGTTCGACCCCACCGTGAAGGACGGCCGCGGCACCAAGGATCTGCCCCTGCCGAAGTCGAACTGGGCGCAGGCGATCGAGACCGGGCCGTTCAAGGCCTACCCGGTCACGGGCGGCATCACCTTCACGTATGGCGGCGTCGAGGTCGGGGAGGGTGGCGGCGTCCGGCGCGAGGACGGCAGCGAGATCCCCGGTCTCTACGCCTGCGGCGAGATGGTCGGCGGCGTGTTCTTCAACGGCTATCCCGGCGGCTCGGGCCTGACCTCCGGCGTGGTCTTCGGGCGGCGGGCCGGCTACGGCGCCGCGGCGGCCGTGCGGGATTAGAAGGTATCGTGGTTTCTCGGACCCCTTCTTCAATCGCGGATCCCAAGGTCGCAGGATGAACCACCTTGCCATTCCAGGGCGCCGCAGGCGGCCCCGGGATGACAAGGAGGGTGATGGAACGACCCGGGAATTCTGACGCGTCTGAAAGACATCGTATTCCGGGGTGACTTCGCGCCATCGGCGGGCGGGATACGGGACGGCGCGCGTTCGCCATCGTCGCAAGCACCTGTCCCCATCGAACGCGCGCGCGTAAAAGGCGCTCATGTCAGACAGGCAGGCCGTCTTCACCATCACCCGGGGCGTTCCGTTCCTGCCGGCGCTGGCCGAGGCGCTGCTGTCCGGCCGGCTGGTCGGGCCCGTGGCGGACGATCCGCTGGCGCTCGCATCAGTCACCATCTACCTGCCGACCCGCCGGGCCGCGCGGGCGCTGGGCGCGATCCTGGCCGAGCGGCTCGGCCGGCGGGCCCACGAGCGAGGCGCGCCCGGCTACGCGGCCCTGCTGCCCCGGATGATCCCCCTGGGCGAGGCCGACGAGGCGGAACTCGACCTCGCCTCCGAGCCGCTGCTCGAGGACAACGATCCCCTCAGCACGCCGATGCCGCCGCTGGAGCGTCGGTTGATCCTCGCCCGCCTGGTCCAGGCCTGGGCGAAATCCGTGGACCGGACCCTGCTGCCGCTGGACGCCGAGGTTCCGTTCCTGGTGCCGTCCTCCCCTGCCGACGCGGTCGGGCTCGCCGGCGATCTCGAACGGTTGATGGATGCGCTCACCGTCGAGGGGCTGCCCTGGTCGGAGATCGGCGCCGCCGTGGAGGCCGAGTATTCGCGCTATTTCGGCCTGACGCTGGATTTCGTGAAGATCGCCGCCGAGAACTGGCCGAAGCTCCTGGCCGAGCGCGGCCTGTCCGATCCCGTCGCCCGCGCCCGCGGCCTCGTCCTCGCCGAGGGACAGCGCCTCGCGCGGACCGCGCCGACGGATCCCGTGGTCGTCGCCGGATCGCTGGGCTCCGTGCCCGCCACCGCCCGGCTGATCGCGGCGGTGGCGAAGCTGCCCCGGGGCGCCGTGGTCCTGCCCGGGCTCGATCTCGACCTCGACGCCGCCGGCTGGTCCGGCATCGACACCGGCGAGGGGTTTTCCCGGGTGATCGCCCACGGGCACCCCCAGGCGGTGCTGCACCGGCTGCTCGGGCCGGACAACCTCGCCCTTCCGCGCGCGGACGTCGTCGCGCTGGGGGCTCCGGATCCCGGGCAGGCGGCCCGGGCAGCGCTGCTGTCGCAGGCCCTGCGCCCGGCCGACACCACCGACGCCTGGGCCGACCTCGACCCGGAACAGCGCGACGCGATCGCCCAGAACGGCCTCGCGGGGCTTGCGCTCACGGAGGCCGCCGACGAGCGGGAGGAGGCGCTGGTCGCCGCGCTGGCCCTGCGTGAGACGCTTCAGGTCCCGGGCGCCACCGCGGCCCTGGTCACGCCCGATCGCGGTCTCGCCGGACGGGTCGCGGTGGAACTCCTGCGCTGGGGCATCGTCGCCGAGGATTCGGCCGGGCTGGCGCTGGCCGGGAGCCCGGCGGGCCGGCTCGCCCGGTTGACCGCGGAACTGGCCGCCGACCTCGCCCGCAACCAGGCCGACGCGATCCCGGCCCGGCTGATCGCGCTGCTGTCGCACCCGATGGTCCGCCTCGGCCTGCCCCGGTCCGACGTGGTGCGCGGCGCCGCCGCCCTGGAGATCGGGCTGCTGCGCGGTCCCGTCCCGGCCCCGGGCTTTCCGGGGTTGCGCAATGCCCTCGCCGCCGAGCGGGTTGGGCCTCCGGAGCGCCGCCCGAGGGCCAAGCGCCGCCTGAAGGACATCGACTGGGATCTCGCCGCCGACCTGCTCGCCCGGCTGGAGCAGGTCTTCGCCGCGTTCCCCGGTCCGGGCGGCGCCGTCGACTGCGATCTCGTCGCCACCGCGGCCCTGCACCGCGCCGCCTGCGACTGGCTGATCGCCGGCCCGGAGGACGGGGCGCAAGAGGCACCGCGAGAGGCACAGCAAGACGCCTCAGGGGACGTCCCGCAAGACGCCTCGCGAGATGCCGCTGAACAGGCTGCGGACGGCTCCCTGTCCTGCCTCGATGCCCTGTTCGACGACCTGGAGATGGCCGAGCCCGGCCTGATGCCGGGGCGGTTCGACGATTACGCGACCTTCTTCACATCGCTCGCCCGGGAGCGCCTGGTCGGCTGCTCGGGCGAGGCGCCGCATCCGCGCCTTCGCATCCTCGGCCTGCTGGAGGCGCGGCTGCTGTCGGTGGACCGGGTGGTGCTCGGCGGGCTCGACGAGGGCGTCTGGCCGGTGCGGACCCTGACCGACGCGTTCCTCAACCGGCCGATGCGCGAGCGGGTCGGTCTCAACCCGCCCGAGCGGCGGATCGGCCAGATGGCGCACGACTTCGTGCAGGCGCTGGGCTGCCGCGACGCGGTGATCACCCGGGCGCTCAAGCGCGAGGGCTCGCCGACCGTGCCGTCGCGCCTGATCCAGCGCCTGCGTGCGCTGGCCGGCGACGCGCGCTGGGAGGCGGTGCTGGAGGCCGGCCGGCGCTTCACCGCCCTCGCGGCCCGCCTCGACGCGGCCCCACCCGAGAAGCGGCTGAAGCGCCCGGCTCCGAAGCCCGACCCGGCCCTGTTCCCGCGCTCGCTCAGCGTCACCGAGATCGAGACGCTGGTGCGCGACCCCTATAGCATCTTCGCCCGCCACGTGCTCGGGCTCGACCCCCTGGAGCCGCTGGCCGCGGTGCCGAGCGTGGCGACCCGCGGCTCCCTCGTGCACGACATCTTCTCGGAGTTCGCCAGCGCCCATCCACAGGGCCTGCCCGGGCAGCCGGAGGAGCGCCTGCTCGCCATCGCGGCCAACGCGTTCGGCGAGATCGCCGACACCTATCCGGAACTCTACGCCGAGTGGTGGCCGCGCTACGAGCGCATGGCCGCCGCCTACCTCGCCTGGGAGGCGCAGCGGCGGCCGGCCCTGCGCCGCATCCACCCGGAGGTATCCGGGCGCTGGGTGATCCCCATGGGCCGCGAGAGCTTCACCCTGCGGGCCCGGGCCGACCGGATCGAGCTGCGCCCGGACGGCACCGCCTGCATCGTCGACTACAAGACCGGCACGCCGCCCTCGGCCAAGATGATCTTTACCGGGTTCTCGCCGCAGCTCACCCTGGAGGCGGCGATGCTGATGCACGGCGCCTTCGACGGAGTGCCGCCGGTCAAGGCCACGCCGGACCTGCTCTACGTCCACGCCTCGGGCGGCCGGAAGCCGTTCGTCCCGATTCCTGTGAAGCCGCCCCGCGGCGAGGAGCGCAGCGTCGACGCGATCGTGGCCGAGCACGCCACCCGCCTGAAGGGCCTGGTCGCCCGGTTCATGACCGGCGAGGCGGCCTACACGGCCCGGCCCTACCCGCAATATGCCAGCCAGTACGGGGCGTACGACCACCTGGCCCGGGTGCTGGAATGGTCGCTTGGTGGGGAGGAGGGTGGGGAGGGCTGACGCGATCCGCGCTTGCTCGACCAGGGGCGGTGCGCGGTAAGGTCGTGCCCGGGCGCGACTGGCGAAGGCTTGGAAGCCGCGTTCCTCGAGACGAGGGCCGGATGGCTGGACCGAAACCCCTGGCGGACCCCGTTGCCAGAGCACGATCATCGGGCTCTGGCGCTGCGCCGCACGGTGGTTTCGCGGCGCTCGTTCCCGAACTGGGGGTGACCGATCTCGAGAGGAGCCTGCACTTCTGGCGTGACTTGCTCGGTTTCGCGATTGCCTACGATCGGCCGGCCGCGCGCTTCGCTTACCTGACGCGAGGTTCGGTGCAGATCATGCTGTATCAGATCAACGGGTCTTGGGAGACGGCGGAACTGGAATACCCGTTCGGCCGGGGCATCAACTTTCAGACCAAGATCGAACCGCTGGATCCGGTTCTGGCGGCGCTCGCGGCGGTAAGCTGGCCGTTGTTCGAGGGGCCGCGCGAGGCTTGGTACCGAGTCGGGGAGGCCGAGCACGGCCAGCGGGAGTGTCTCGTGCAGGATCCCGACGGTTACCTCGTCCGCCTCGTCGAGAGCCTGGGAATCCGGGCCGCCGTCGGAGATTGACGGTGGGTCTTGTCGCACCCTCGACAGAGCCTGGCGCAGTCTGGAGGATGCGCCGGGTTCCTCTCCCGCACGGCAGACGGGACCGGCGGCTCGTGCCGGAGACTCAGGCCCGTCCGGATCCGCGAAGGCGTCGGGCGCACGGGGAATCGGAGCGTGATCGAACGTCTCACAGCCCTTCTGAATGAGGCGGCGGGAGATGGGGATGGCCAGAGGGAGGCCATCCTGTCCCAAAAATCAGAAGAACGCCTGCAGTCCCGTCTGGGCGCGGCCCAAAATCAACGCGTGGACGTCGTGGGTGCCCTCGTAGGTGTTCACCGTCTCGAGGTTCTGGGCGTGGCGCATCACGTGGTACTCGCCCATGATGCCGTTGCCGCCGTGCATGTCGCGGGCGGTGCGGGCGATATCGAGGGCCTTGCCGCAATTGTTGCGCTTGATCAGCGAGATCATCTCGGGGGCCATCCGGCCCTCGTCCATCAGCCGCCCGACCCGCAGCGAGGCCTGCAGCCCGAGGGTGATCTCGGTCTGCATGTCGGCGAGCTTCTTCTGGACCAGTTGGGTCTGGGCGAGGGGACGCCCGAACTGCTTGCGCTCCAGGGTGTAGTTGCGCGCCCGGTGCCAGCAATCCTCCGCGGCGCCCATCGCCCCCCAGGAGATGCCGTAGCGCGCCCGGTTGAGGCAGCCGAACGGGCCCTTGAGCCCGGAGACGTTGGGGAGCAGCGCGTCCTCGCCGACCTCGACGCCCTCCATGACGATCTCGCCGGTGGTGGAGGCGCGCAGGGACAGCTTGCCCTTGAGGGTCGGGGCGGAGAGGCCCTTCATGCCCTTCTCGAGCAGGAAGCCGCGGATCGCGCCCTCATGCGCGTCGGACTTCGCCCAGACCACGAACACGTCCGCGAAGGGCGCGTTCGAGATCCACATCTTGGCGCCCGAGATCCGGTAGCCGCCGTCGATCTTCTCCGCCTTGGTCTTCATGCCCGCGGGATCGGAGCCGGCATCGGGCTCGGTCAGGCCGAAGCAGCCGATCCATTCGCCCGAGGCGAGCTTGGGCAGGAATTTCTGGCGCTGCGCCTCCGAGCCGTAGGCGTGGATCGGGTACATCACCAGCGAGGATTGCACGCTCATCATCGAACGGTAGCCGGAATCCACCGCTTCGACCGCCCGCGCCACCAGCCCGTAGGCGACGTAGGAGGCGCCGGCGCAGCCGTATTCCTCCGGGAGGGTCACGCCGAGCAGGCCGAGCTCGCCCATCTTCCGGAACAGCCCGGGATCGGTCTTCTCCTCGGCGTAGGCCTCGACGATGCCGGGCAGGAGCTGCTCCTGCGCGAAGCTCTGAGCCACGTCGCGGATCGCCCGCTCGTCCTCGGTGAGCTGGTCGTCCAGCAGGAACGGGTCCTCCCAGACGAAGCGGGACGAGGCCGGGGCCGACGGTGAGGCGCTGCCCGGGGGGCGCATCGGAGCGTTCATGTGAATTCCTCGCCTACAGGGTGTGGCGGGCTTCGGCCCCGCGCTTGGCGTCAACCTAGACCCAGACGGCCTGCGGTCCAACGCATCCGGTGACGCTGGGCTCCGAGCGTCACGCCCTGCCGAGCAGCATCAGCCACAGGAGCGTCGTCAGCGGCGCCATCAGGGTCGAGACCAGCACGGAGGCCGCGACCATCCCGGTCTCGGTCCGGTAGCGGGCGGCCAGCAGGTAGGCGTTGATCCCCACCGGCATGGCGGCGAACAGGGTGGCGACGCCCGCGTAAGCCGTCGGCATCTTGAAGACGTGGAAGGCGAGCACCCACACGGCCAGCGGGTGCAGCAGGTTCTTCAGGCACGCGATCACCAGCGCACCCTTGAGGTCGAACAGCACCCGGTAGCGCTTGAGCCCCGCGCCGAGCGCCACCAGCGCGCAGGTCGAGGCGGTGCCCGCGAAGGCGTCGATCAGGGCCTTGGGGATCCCGGCCGGGGTGATTCCGAGGCCCTTCATGGCCATGCCGATCAGGAGCGCCACGAAGATCGGGTTCTTGAGCAGGACCAGGCCGAGGCCGCGGATCCGCGCCAGGACCGGCAGGCCGGAATCGGACTCGATCAGGAAGGTGGCGCAGCCCATCATCAGCGGCAGGTGGACGGCGAGCAGCATGAACAGCGGGAAGGCGCCGTCCTCGCCGTAGGCCTGGAGGATCATCGGCACGCCGACGAACACGGTGTTCGACTGGCTGGCCGCGAAGCCGTGCAGGATCTCGCCGCGCCTTTCGATCCCGGCGCGCCGCCGGGCGATCAGCGTGCCGACGAACCAGGACACGCCCGCCCCGCCGAAATAGGCGGCCCAGTAGGTCCAGGCGATCTCGCCGGTCATCCCCGGCCGGGTCAGCGTGGCGATGATCAGGGCCGGCACCGCCACCGCGAACACGTATTCCGACAGGCCGTCGCTCACCTTGTCGGAGAGCAGGCCTGTCAGCGCCGCGCCCCAGCCGATCAGGACGATCCCGAAGATCGGGGCGATGATGGCGAGGGCGTTCACGGATCGGGTCGGGGCTGCGCGCGGGGGGAACTCGCGCATAGCATGACGAGGCTGGCTTTTGTGCCCCCGGGTGCGCGCCGGGGGCGTGTATAGGGCCTACTTGTTCTCCAGGACCTCGATCGGGTTGGTGCGCTGGCTGGCGGGCGGCTCCTTGGTCAGCTTGGCCCCGCCCTCCCGCTGCCCCTTGACGTCCCTGGGCGCGCCGGGGCCGCCGGTGGCCGTGCCGCCCTGGCCGGACTGGGTCGGAACCGAGCCGGAGGCCAGCTCCAGGCAGGTCACCATCTCGACGTAGGACGGGTAGCCCCCGGCCTTGAACTGGTTCTCGCACTGGCGCTTGGCGGCAGGGCTGTAGCTTCCCCAGTGATCCTGGGCCTGGCGCTTGGCCTCCCGCTCGGACCGGAGGCAGCCATCGTAGTTGGCCTGGTCGCTGATCGAGGTGTTGGCGACCTGCGCCGACTTGCAGGTCGATTCCACGTCGAGATTCGGCACCGTGTCGGCCCGGGCGGATCCGGATGCGAGGGACAGGGCGAGGAGCGCGAGCGCTCCGGGGATGCAGGCGCGGGATTTGGCGGTCCGGGGGGGCATCATGGACGTGAGACTCGCGGTCGAGAGCAGTATGCGGCGGCACAACGCGCAGGACCGGCCTTCGGCACCACGCACCCGCCGATCAATCGCCGTGCGCGCCGCGCAGGGCCTGGTCGAGGTCGCCGAACAGGTCCTGCGTATCCTCGATCCCGGTAGACAGGCGCAGGAGGTCCGGCGGGCAGGGGCTCCCAGGTCCCTCCACCGAGGCGCGGTGCTCGATCAGGCTCTCGACGCCGCCGAGCGAGGTCGCGCGCTTCCACAGCCGCACCCGTGCCGCGGTCGCGATCGCGCCGGCCTCGCCGCCCGCCACCCGGATCGACAGCATGAAGCCGAAGCCGTCCTGCATCTGCCGGCGCGCCACCGCGTGCCCGGGATCGTCGGGCAGGCCCGGATACAGGACGTGGCTCACATGCGGATGCAGGCGCAGGCGCTCGGCGAGCCGCAGGGCGCCGGCCGATTGCGCCGCGGCCCGGAGGTGCAGGGTCCGGAGCGAGCGCATCAGCAGGTAGGCCTCGAAGGGCCCGAGGATCCCGCCGCTGCCGGCGCGGATGCCCCGGATCCGCTCCCAGAACGCGTCCGCCTGCGCGCCGGCGAGCACGCCCGCCACCACGTCGGAATGCCCGTTCAGGATCTTGGTGCCGGAATGCATCACGATGTCGGCGCCCAGGTCGAGCGGGCGGGTGTGGACCGGCGAGGCGGCGGTGGAATCGACCGCGAGCCGCGCTCCGGCGGCGTGGGCGATCTCGGCGGCGGCCGCGATGTCGGTCACCGTCCAGAGCGGGTTGCCGGGGGTCTCGATCCAGACGAGCTTGGTCCGGCCGGGCTCGATCGCGGCGCGCAGGGCCTCCAGGTCGTCGGTGTCTACGAAGGTCAGGGTCAGGCCGCGGCGGGGCGCCTCCTCGCGCAGCCAGCGCTTGAGCGCCCAGTACATGACGGTGCCGGCGACGACGTGATCCCCTGGTTCCAGAGCGCCGAACACGGCGGTCGCCGCCGCCATGCCGGAGCCGAACAGCAGGGCGCCGGCCCGCGCATTCTCCAGCATCGCCAGGACGGCCTCGGCCTCACGCACGGTGGCGTTGTCGGGCCGAGCGTAGCAGTAGCCCGAGCTGTAGCCGTTGTCGGGATCGCGGATGAACGTGGTGGAGAGGTGCAGCGGCATCACCACCGCGCGGGTCTCTTGCTCGATCCGGCCCATGGCCTGCGCGGCGAGGCTGCGGCGGGAGAAGCCCGCCGGCGTGCCGGTGCCGGTATCCGTATCCCCTTGCGGCGCGTTAGGCTCTGACATCTGGTGATTCCGGCGGATGGAACGGGGCGCGTGCCACGGCGCATGCGTCCCTGCAACCTGTGCAATCTGGATTATGCCGCATCCCGGGAGCCGGCAGGCGCGTGGCGGGATGCGGCTTCCACGGAGAACGAACGACGATGCGGGCCGCGACACAAGTTCCCGAGGCTTCGGCCCTGCCGCGCTGGCTGCGGCTGGCCGCCGCGATCGTGCCGGTGGTGATCACCGCCGCGATCGGCTCGGTGGCGACCCAGGCGGAGATCCCGGGCTGGTACGCGAGCCTGAACAAGCCGTCCTTCAACCCACCGAACTGGCTTTTCCCCGTGGCCTGGACGGCGCTCTACACGATGATCGCCGTCGCGCTGTGGCGGCTGCTCGGTGCGATGCCCCGCACCGGGCCGAGCCGCGAGGGTTGGTGGCTCGCGCTCGCCGCCTTCCTGGTCCAGCTCGTGCTGAACGCCGCCTGGACACCGGTGTTCTTCACCGCCCACGCGATCGGCTCGGGGCTGATCGTGGTGGCGATGCTGCTGGTGATGGTGCTGTGGACGATCCGGCTGACCTGGCGGTTCGACCGGGCGGCAGCCTGGCTGCTCGTGCCCTACGCCGCCTGGGTCGCCTTCGCGACGCTGCTCAACGCCGCGATCCTGCGGTTGAATTGACGGGGCTCAAGCCCCGGCATGCTCCTCCGATTCCTCCCCCGCCGGCCTGCCGTCGTCGCGGGCGCGGTGGAGCATGAAGATCGCCAGCACCATCGTGAGGATCAGCCCGGCCAGCACGCCGAGCTCGATCATCGAGGCGTTGAACAGTGCCTGCTTCTCCGGGGACCAGTCCTTGGCGTGCGTGATCTCCGAGGATTGCAGGGTGATCACCAGCACCCGTCGGATCGAGGCGATCAGGCCGACGATCAGGAACGGCTCGCAGGTCAGCTTGCCGGACCGCATGGAGACCCGCACGGTGTGCAGGATCTCGATCAGCATCAGCAGGAACAGCAGCCGGTCGATGACCTCCAGGATCTGCGTGGCGCCTCCGAGGGAGCGCAGCGCCTCCCAGGTCAACCCGGTGGCCTCGATCAGCGCGACCAGGGCGGTGACCGCCAGGAGCAGGCCGAGCGCCGCGTAGATCGCGTGCTCGGTGTGGAGGAAGATCCCGCTGGCGATCCGCGTCAGGCGCCCTTGCTGTTCGTCGTCCCTGTCGGCCATCGCGCAACGTCCCCCAGGTGAAACCGTGACGGCTGTCGCGGCCCCGGGGCCGCGCGCACGTCGTTCACCGAGTCAGAGCATCAATCCGCGAGCCGGTCACCCCCGTCCGGGACGGTGCTTTAGTGGAAGAACGGCAGCGCGTGCGGCGCCAGGTAGCCGAAGCCGAGCAGCGCCGCCCCGGCCAGTCCCAGAAAACCGCCCGCGAAGACCAGGATGGCGATGCCGGTGATCACCTCGGCCGAGGCGAGCACGATGCCGATCTGGAAGGCCGCGGAGGCCAGTTCATAATGGTGGTAGCGCAGCAGCGACAGGTCGCGCCGCTCCTCGGAGGCGCGGGCCTTCGCGGTCAGCTCCTTGCGGCCCTCGCCGGTGGCGGGCTCCGATTCCCAGCGCGCCAGGGTCTTGGCCCATTCGGCGCGCTTGGCCGCGATGGCGTCCTGGTTCGGGCCGGGCGGCACCAGCGCGATCGCCTCGTCGGCGGTCTTCAGCACCGTTGAGCGGATCGTGCGCGCCTGGAAGTAGGCCCATTGGTTGGCCGCTTCGACATTCGAGCCGATCGAATCCGTCTGCGCCGCCTTGCCCAGGGTCTCGCTGAAGGCGAGGAACAAAGCCAGGATCGAGATCAGCAGCGCAACGCGCTTGTTCGAACCCTCGATCGACCCGTGACCACCCGACATCGCTTCCCGTTTCCCCGTTGATTCGTCGGGCGCGACTCACACCCATCCGGGCCCCGCGCGCAATGCCGCGGCGCCCGCCCGCTGCCTATTCGGCCGCGATCCGCGGCGGCAGCGCCCGGCCGTCATTGGCCGGATGCCGCGCCTCGTCGTAGCCCGGCTTGTCCTGCGGGTCGTCCCGCTCGCCGACGAAGCGGCCGAACAGCCGCCCGAGCAGGCGCGAGAGGTCGTCCATCAGCACGAAGATCGCCGGCACGAACACCAGGGACAGCACGGTCGAGACGATCAGGCCGCCGATCACCGCCACCGCCATCGGGGCGCGGAACTCGCCGCCGATGCCGAACGCCATCGCGGAGGGCACCATGCCGGCGGCCATCGCGATGGTGGTCATCACGATCGGCCGGGCGCGCTTGCGGCCGGCATCGACGATCGCGGTGGTGCGGTCGACCCCGGCATGGATCTGCTCGACCGCGAAATCGACCAGCATGATCGCGTTCTTGGTCACCACGCCCATGAGCATCAGGATGCCGATCACCACCGGCATCGAGATCGGCATGTGGCAGATCAGCAGCGCCAGGATCGCGCCGCCGATGGAGAGCGGCAGCGAGAACAGGATGGTGAGCGGCTGCAGGAAGTTGCCGAACAGCAGGATCAGCACGCCGAACACCATCATCAGGCCGGCGCCCATGGCCAGCGCGAAGCCCTCGAACACCTCGCCCATCACCTCGGCGTCGCCGGTCTGGCTGATCGTGACCCCGGGCGGCAGGTTCTTGGCGGTGGGCAGGTTCATCACCTGCTTGATCAGCTCGGCCAGCGCGTCGGTGCCCTGCATGTCGCCCTCGATGGCCACGCGCACGGAGCGGTCGTAGCGGTCGATCCCGGTGGGGCCCTGGCCGAGGCTGATATCGGCCACCGTCGCCAGCGGGACGGCGGCGCCGCCCTTCACCGGAACCTTCAGGGTCTCGAGCTCGGACAGCCGGCCGCGCAGGCTCTCCGGCAGCTGCACCCGGATCGGCACCTGCCTGTCGGTGGCGTTGAACTTGGCGAGGTTCATGCCGATGTCGCCGATCGTCCCGACCCGGACGGTCTCCGCGATGGTGTCGGTGGAGACGCCGAGATCGGCCGCGACGCCGGCCTTCGGGCGGATGCGGATCTCGGTCCGGTCCAGCGGGGCCGTCGACATCACGTTGACGAGGTGCGGGATCTGGGCCGCCTCGCGCTGGAGCTTGGCCGCGACATCGGCCACCACGGCCTTGTCGGGCCCGGCGATGATCAGCGCCATGTCCCGCTGGCCGCTCTCGCGCAGGGCCCAGAACCGGATGTCGGGCTCCTCGCGCAGGATCGCGGCGATCTCCGCGTCGACCTGCTTCTGCGTGCGGTGACGGGTGTTCTTCGGCGTGAGGTTGATGATCAGCGTCGCGAGCCGGACCTCCTTCTTGCCGGGCAATTGCCGGCCGCCGTCCACGAACACGCTCTTGACCTCGGGCAGCGCCCGGATCTTCTGCTCGATCGCGTCGCTGAGCTTCACCGTGTCGGGCAGCCGGGCGCCCGGGGGCAGTTCCAGCACGAACAGCGTGCGCGCCTGGTCCTCCGCGGGCAGGAAGCCCGCCGGGAGCAGGCCCGTGGAGGCGATCGAGCCGGCAAAGCATGCGATGCCGAGGATCAGCGTGATGAACTTGTGCTGCACCGACCAGGCCACCAGCCGGGTGTAGCCACGCATCACGATCCCGTCCGTCGTGTGGTCGGGGCCGTGGTCGCGCAGGAAGTAGGCGGCGAGCAGCGGCGTGATCAGCCGCGCCACCAGCAGCGACATGAACACGGCGGCCGCGATGGTCAGGCCGAACTGCTTGAAATACTGGCCCGCGATGCCGCCCATGAACGAGACCGGCGAGAAGATCGCGATGATCGTCGCCGTGATCGCGATGACCGCCAGCCCGATCTCGTCGGCGGCCTCGAGCGAGGCGCGGTAGGGCGATTTCCCCATCCGCATGTGCCGGACGATGTTCTCGATCTCCACGATCGCGTCGTCCACCAGGATGCCGGTGACCAGCGTGATCGCCAGCAGGCTCACGGCGTTGAGCGAGAAGCCGAGCGTGCTCATCACCCAGAAGGTCGGCAGCACCGAGAGCGGCAGCGCCACCGCGGCGATCAGCGTGGCGCGCCAGTCGCGCAGGAACAGCAGCACCACGATGACCGCGAGCGCTGCACCCTCGATCAGGCCCATCATGGCCGAGTGGTAGTTGCCGATGGTGTTGACGACGCTGGTGTCGATCAGGTCGAACCGCACGTCCGGGTTGCCCGCGTGGAGCGCCGCGATCTTCTTGGCGACCCCGACCGAGACGTCGGCGTCGCTGGCGCCGCTGGCCCGGGAGACCGCGAAGGCCACCACCGGCTCGCCGTTGAAGCGCGCGAAGGTGCGCGGCTCCTCGGCGGTGTCCGACAGGGTCGCCAGCTCGTCGAGCCGGACCTTGCGGTTGCCCGGCACCACGATCGAGGTCTTGGCCAGGGTGTCGAGGCTCGCCGAGGCCGCGAGCGCGCGGATCGACTGCTCCTGCCCGCCGACCTCGCCGCGCCCGCCCGCCATGTCGGCGGAGGTCAGGCGCAGCTGCCGGTTCACGTCCGCCGCGGTGATGCCGAGCGCCAGCAGCCGGTCGGGCTTCAGGGTGACGCGGATCTCCCGGGCGACGCCGCCCAGGCGCTCGACCCCGCCGACGCCCTTCACGCTCTGCAGGCCCCGGGCGACCACGTCGTCCACGAACCACGACAGGTCCTCGGGCGTCATCGCGGGCGCGGAGGCGCCGTAGATCATGATCGGAAGGCCGGCGATCTCGACCCGGGAGACGATCGGCTCGTCGATGGTCCGCGGCAGGTTCTGGCGGATCTTGCTGAGCGCGTCCTTGACGTCGTTGGTCGCGCGATCCTGGTTCACCTCCAGGCGGAACTCGATCGTCGTGGTCGAGATGCCCTCGGTGATGGTCGACAGGATATGCTTGACGCCTTTCACCCCGGCGACGGAATCCTCGACCCACTTGGTGACCTGGGTCTGAAGCTCGGCCGGCGCTGCGCCGGACTGGGTGATCGTCACCGAGACGATCGGGATGTCGATGTTCGGGAACCGGGTGATCGGCAGGGCGCGGAAGCTGACCAGCCCTAAGATCATCAGGACCAGGAACAGCACCACCGAGGGCAGCGGCTTCCGGATCGCCCAGGCGGAGACGTTGAGGCGCATGTCTCTGGTCCTACCGCGGGGCCGCGTCGGCCATCGGGGCGCTCATGGGTGTGTTCGCGGGCGCGCTCATGGGTGTGCTCGCGGACGTGCTCCCTGACGTGTTCTTGGACGCGGAGACCGCTCGCACCCGGTCGCCGTCGCGCAGGAAGCTGCCGGCCCGAGCCACGACGCTCTCGCCGGCCGCGACGCCCGACCGGATCTCGGTGAAGCCCTCGGACGTCAGGCCGGAGGTGACGGCGCGCGCCTCGACCCGCCCGTCCTTGGCGACCAGCACGCTGGCGCTGCCGTCCGCCGCGTAGAGCAGGCTGGAGACCGGGACCGCGAGACCCTCCCGGCGCGCCACCTCCACGTTGCCGCGGGCGAAGGCGCCGATGCGCAGGGCCGGATCGTCGGAGAGGCGGATGCGGACCTTGCCGAGCCGCGTCGCCCGGTCGACCTCCGGGTAGACCCGGCGGACCTTGCCGCGCAGCTGGCGGCCGTCGTCGAGATCGAGGCTCGCCGGATCGCCGACCTTGATGCGGGCGAGCGAGGTCTCGGGCACCTCGCCCTCCAGCTCGATCTCGCCGCGGGCGATGAGGCGGAACAGCGGCTCCCCGGCCGCCGTGACCGAAGCGCCGACCCGGGCGGTGCGGCGGTTGACGATGCCGGCCTCGGGGGCGCGGATGTCGGTGCGGGCGCGGCGCAGGGTGATTTCGGATCCGGCCGCCCGCGCGGTGGCGAGGTCGGCCTGGGCCGATTGCAGGCCACCCTTGGCGGCGGCCAGGCGGCCCACGGCCCCCTGCGCGGCCGAGACGCGCTGCTCCAGCACGGCCGCGGTGGCATTGCCGGTCTTGGCCAGCGACTGGGCGCGCTCCAGCGCCTGCTTGGCCTCGACGTTGGCGGCCTCGGCCTGGACGATCTGGCTCTGGGCCTGGACGATGGCCGCCTCGGCCCGGGCGACCGCGGCGACGTTCGAAGCCTCCTGGGTGACGATCATCTCCTGGGACAGCCGCGCGAGCACCTGGCCCTTGGTGACGCGATCCCCTTCCTCGACCAGCAATTCGGTGATGCGCAGGCCCTCGACCTCCGGGGCGACCAGGATCTCGTCCCGGGGGACCAGCGTTCCGGTGACGACGGCGCGCTCCACGATCTCGCGGCGCTGGGCCGGGACGACCGTGACCGCGGGGGCGATGGCGGAGGCGTCGGGGACCGCGGCCGTCTCGACCGCGCGGGCCGGCAATGCTGCCAGGATCAGGAGCCCGCACAGGACGCTGAGGCGGTACGTGCGCCCGGACATGATCGGCAAAACGGAAGCCTCGCTGGCGGGGTTGTACGGGTGTTGCCCCTCCGTCGCTGCGCAGATCGGCGTTTTCATGGCGCGGGCACTCTCTATCGAGCCAGCATAGCGGCTTCGTACAAGTCCGTCCCCGGAGCCCGGAGCCGCAGGTGGGGTGCAGATGAAAACAGCGGTGTTTGACCGCCTCCGACCTGCAACCGTCGCCGGACTGGGCCGTTATTCGTGAAATGGTCTTGGTGAGACCGGGGAGGATTCGATGAGCATCTTTCAGATCAAGCAGACGAAGAGCGGCGCCGTCGTCTGGACCGGTGCGGCCGATGACGCGCAGACGGCACTCGACGCCATGGCCCGCGAGGCCGGATACCGCGACTTCTCGGCCCTTCCGGAGACGATCCGCGACACCGGACTCGAGGCCGCGAAGCTGGACCTGATTTCTTAAGACAGTCTTTACCATCGTGAAGCGAGCGACCGGCGCGCGTCCTCAGTGACGGGCGCCTTTTTTTATGTCCGCTCGGCGCGCATCCTTCCCGGTTGTGACAGGCGCTGGCCCCGCGCCCTCCGATCACCCCGTCATTCGGAGGGCGCAGCGGAGCCCGGCATTCAGAACCGCAGGTCGCCCAGGCTCTCGCGCCGTCGGCCGCTCTGGTTTCCGGTCAGCCGCGCCCGGTCTGCCGGATCAGCGCCTCGATCGTGGCCGCGCAATCCTGGATCGCGCTCGGCCGGTACAGGCCGCCGATGATCGATGGGTCGAGGGCGAGGCCGGCGCGGATGAGGCCGGGCCACGCCTCGGCGGACGGCCAGCCACGGTGGACGATGGCGGCGCCGAGCATCTGCAGCGCCTCGGCCTTCTCGGTCTGCTCGCCGTAGGCGCGCTCCTCCGGCAGGCAGAGGAAGCGCTTGGCCTGTCCGGCGGCCAGCGCCACCAGCCCGTCGCCGCCGCCCCCGATCAGCAGGGCCGCCTGGGCGACCCGGGCCTCGACGTCGCCGACCCAGCCGTGCAGGTGCAGGTTGCTCGGGAGGTCGCCGGATCCCGTGACGGGGCCGAGAACGTGCCAGGGCCGGTCGGGGACGGCACGGGCCGCCGCGGCGAGGTCCGCCAGGTCGCCCCCCGCGCCGCCGCGGCCGAACACCACCAAGATGTCGTCGCCCGCCTCCGCGGCCGCCTGCGCGGGCGCTGCCAGGAACCCGGCATAGTGCGTCTTGGCGCGGACCCAGTCCGGCACGCCGGCCCCGTCCAGGGCCTCGGGGAAGGGGGCGAGCAGGCGCGTGGCGCTGCGGAAGGCTTCCAGGTGCGGCGGGTCGGTTCGGGTGCCGGCGAGGCGCACCACCAGGGTCGGCACCGACAGAAGGCGCGCCAGCAGGGCGACCTCGACCGAGACGTCGACCACGATCAGGGCCGGGTCGGTCCTGGCGGCCCAGTCTGCGATGCGGGCCATCCGGGTCCGCACGCCGGGATGGTTCAGGGGTGCGTAGTGGAACGCTTCCGGCCGCCCGGCCTCGCCGTCCCGCCCGTCGAAGTCCGAGCCACTCAAATCCGAGTCGCCCAATTCCGAGCCGCCGATATCCGGGCGGCCAAGCGGGCGGTCGTCGGGCAGGTCGAGCACGTCGAGGCCCGGTCTCGCGATCGCGCCCGCGTCGAACGCGGCGAGGGTACCGATCAGCGTGCAGGGCCGCGGCAGGGCGGCCGCGACCGCGCGGGCGCGCTGGAGATGCCCGGCCCCCTGATGATGGACATACCAGCCGATCCCGCTCGTCACGCGGCGTCCCGCAGCGACAGGGCGAGGGCGTCGAGGTCGGCGAGGGCCCGGTCGAGGGGGCATTCCCGGGCCGGTGGCGAACGCGATCCGAGGATGGGGTCGGCCCGCTCCACGAAGGCGATGTCGTTGGGACAATCGCCCAGGGCGGCCAGCTCCGCAGCGCCGAGCCCGAGCCGCGCGCAGGCCTCCGCCCGGGCCGGTCCGGCGAGGTGGAACGCCCGCCGCAGGGCGGCCCGGCGCAGGACCAGGGCCCGCCAATGGGCAGCCTCGGGCAGCAGATACGGCTCTCCGTCGAGGACGCGGGCGCGGCGCGCCATCTCGGTGGCCATGCCGCCCGAGACCCGGCCGGTGTGGCGGGACGAGACCATCACGCGCACGTCCGGGCAGTGGCGCAGCCGGGCGCCGCGCGCCCGCAGCAGCCCGACGAGGGCGTTATCCTCCCCGCAGGGCAGGGGCGGCAGGCCGCCGACCGCCCGATACAGCGCCACCGGGACGGCGAGGCTGGCACCGGTATGGTCGCCGTGGCGCGGCGCCGGGTCGTGCGGCGGCGGATCGAGGAGGTCTTCCAGGCGCCGGACGCCCGCCCAGTAGCGCTCGATCCGGGCGTGCAACTCGGCAAGCCGCGGGTCGGCGGCGCCGTCGTCGTCGATCACCAGGCGGCCGCCGACCACGTCCGAGCCGCGCAGGGCCGCCACGTTCGCCGCCACCCAGTCGGCCGGCAGGCGCGCGTCGGCGTCGGTGGTGAGCAGGATCCCGTCCGGGCCGGTCTCGGCGTCGAGCCAGTCGGCCCCGGCATCCAGCGCCATGCGCCGGGCGGTGCCGACATGGGCTTGCGAGCCTTGCAGCGCCACGTCGATCACCCGCAGCGTCAGCCCCGCGAGCGCGCCGGATCCTTCCAGGGCCCGGATCGCCGCCACCGTGCCGTCGGTGCAGTTGTTGGCGAGAACCACCACCCGCAGCGGCGCGCGGTCGGAAAAGCCCTCTTGCCGGGCCAGGGAGGCGAGCAGGCGCGGCAGCCGCTCCGCCTCGTTGCGGGCGGGAATGCACACGACGCAGGGCCTGGCGATCGGGGTGGCGGTTGCGCGGGTCATGATAGCTAGTCTTCCCAACCTCATCCGCGCGCTAGACGCAGTGTTTCTGCCGTCCCCGGCACGCGTATGGGCGTCACGGGTCTGTGACGCCGGCCGAGGCGCGGGTCGGCTCTCCCGTCCGGGCTCTGATGCTGACCCATCTGGTCTTGGATCGCCTCCGGCTGGACAGGAGATCCACGCCAGACCTGATCCCCGCCCTTCCTCCCCCCTTTGCGGGGGAGGGTGGCCCCTGCGTCAGCAGGGGTCGGGAGAGGGGAGCGACGCTTCCGAAAAGGTCGCGGACGCCTGATCCATCCTGCATCGTCGCGCTGCCCCTCTCCCGACCCGGCCTGACGGCCGGCCCACCCTCCCCCACAGAGGGGGGAGGGAGAGCGCGGCGGGCGATGGCGCCTACATCCGGAAGACGGCGTGTGAACATCCCGGCCCGCTCTGCCAGGCAGGCCCCCGCCGGTCTCGGTTACGCCCGCCCGCCGGCCACCCGCAGCGTCGGCTGCGCCCGCTCGGCGCAGCGCGCCATCACGGCATCGTAGCTCTCGAGATAGCGCTCGGTCATGGCGGCGGCGTCGTAGAGGGCCTCGGCCCGGTCGCGGCAGGCCCGGCGCGACAGGCCGGCCGCATCGCGGATCGCCACGGCGAGGTCCTGTGAATCGTCCGGCCGGGCGAGGCAGCCGCACTGGGCGTCGAGGATGTCGGGCATCGCGCCCCGGCGGAAGGCGGCCACCGGCGTGCCGCAGGCGAGCGCCTCGGCGACCACGAGGCCGAACGGCTCCTCCCAGCGCGGCGACACGATCGCCACCCGGGCGCGGCCGAGATGGTGCGCGAGGTCCCGGTGCGAGAGGTGCCCGAGATGGGTCAGGTCCGGCCCGAGCCGCGGGGCGATCTCGGCCGCCCAGTAGCCGGGATTGAGCTTGGGGCCCGCGAAGGTCAGCGGCAGCCCGGCCGCCCGGGCGGCGTCGATGGCCAGGTGCAGCCCCTTCTCGGGCACGATCCGGCCGGACCAGAACGCGAAGGGAGGAGCGTCGGGAGTCTCGGAATACGCGAAGGTCGAGAGGTCGACGCCGTTGTCGACCACCTGCGCGCCGGGCACGAGCGATTGCCATTCCTGGGCGAGCGAGGGCGACACGGCCAGGAAGGCCATGTCGGGGTCGGCCTGCACCACCCCGGCGACCAGGGCGTCGAAGGGCGGCGTGTGCAGCACCGTGACCCAGGGCAGCCCGAGCCGGGCGCTCATCTGCAGGGGCAGGGCGTGCAGCGCGTTGTTGTGCACGATATCGAACCCGCCGGCCGCGACCAGCTCCATCATCCGCCGGTAGGCGTCGTACTCGGCCTCGTCGATCGCCTCCTCGCGGTCCGGATCCGCCAGGGCGTCGCCGGTCGGGTCGCACAGCATCACCGGATCGAGCGCCGGGTCCGAGCCGCGGCTGGCGAACAGCGTCACGTCGTGTCCGTGCCGCTTCAGCGCGACGGTGAGAAGATGCGTGTGCATCTCCAGTCCGCCGGCGTAGGGCTGGCCAATCGGGTACTTCAGATGTGCCAGGACAGCGATCTTCACGCGCGCACCGAATCCGGTTGTGTGGGGATCTTTGCCGGCCGCAGCGGAGCGAGAGGAAAATCGTCCGCAACCAGCCTGGCGGGTATCATGCCCATCGTTTCTTCATCAAGCGTTGCGTCATCGGCGCCGGGAGCGACGACGGACGCGGCGCGTTCCCACATCCATAAGGGCTGCGTTCTGAACCGATGATGATCGAGACGACGGGTCGACCATTCAGCCGGGTGCGCCACCCCGCCTGGGTCCGCCTGACCCACTGGACCGGCGCCGCCGCGACCTTGGCGCTGATGGTCAGCGGCACCGCGATCCTTTTGGCCCTGCCGAAGCTGTTCTGGGGCGAGACCGGGGCCAACGACGCGCCGGCCTGGATCACCCTGCCGCTGCCGGTGAACCTCGAGCAGACCGGCTGGGCGCGCAACCTGCACTTCCTGGCCGCCTGGATCTTCGTCCTCAACGGGGCCGCCTACCTGGCCCTGGCGCTGCTGCGCGGGCACCTGCGCCGGCGCCTGCTGCCGGAGCCGGCCGAGATCCGGCCGCGGGCGCTCGCGGGCGAGATCCGGTCGCACCTGCGCCTGCGCGCCGGGGCGCCGCAGACCGGCCGCTACAACGCGCTCCAGAAGCTCGCCTACCTCGCCGTCCTGCTGGTGCTGGCGCCGCTGATGCTGCTCACCGGCCTGACCATGTCCCCGGGCGTCACCGCGGCCTGGCCCGAGCTGTTCGCGCTGTTCGGCGGCCGGCAGTCGGCGCGGACGATCCACTTCCTGGCGGCCTTCGCGATGGTCGCGTTCCTGGCCATCCACATCTGGCAGGTGCTGGCGAACCGGCCGCTGGACCTCATGCGCGGCATGATCGCCGGGCGTGCCGGCAACGCGGAGGAGAACCCATGAGCGCGCTGACCCGTCGCCGCCTGATCGTCGGGACCGCCGGGATCGGCGCGGCCGGCCTCGTCGGCGGCTGCGAGCCCGGCACTCCGAAGCTGCGCCCGAACCCCTACGGCCTGAGCGACTGGCTGACCTTCGCCGGGCAGCGCCTGCTGCTGGCGCACCAGCCGCTCGCCCGGGAGTTCGGCCCCGAGGCGATCTCGGCGGTGTTCCCGACCATCAACACCACCGACCCGGACGACCCGGCCTATCGCCGCTCGAAGGCGCAGGGCTTCTCGGACTGGCGCCTGCCGGTCACGGGCCTCGTCGCGCGGCCGGGCGCGTTCTCCCTGGCCGAGCTGAAGGCGATGCCGGCGCGCACGCAAATCACGCTGCATTCCTGCGAGCAGGGCTGGTCGGCGATCGGCCAGTGGACCGGCGTCCCGCTCGCGCAGGTGCTCGCCGCCGCCGGGATGCGCCCCGAGGCGCGCTACGTGGTGATGCGCAGCGTCGACGGCTGGTGGGACAGCTACGACCTGTTCGACGCCCTGCACCCGCAGACGATCCTGGCCTACGGCATGAACGGCGCCGACCTGCCGGTGGCCCACGGGGCCCCGGTTCGCCTCCGGGTCGAGCGCCAGCTCGGCTACAAGTCCTTGAAATACCTCACCAGCATCGAGGCTGTGGACCGCGTCGACGGCATCGGCCACGGGCGCGGCAGCATGGTCGCGGGCCTCGGGTTCAGCTGGTACGCTGGCATCTGAGCCGCCCGTCGACGCCGTGCGGCCGGGGAGGGGCTTCATGGATCTCACGATCGGTCTGAGCACGTTCGCGCTCGGCGCGGCGGCGCTGGCGGTGGTCACGCTGGCGGCCGGCGTGAAGATGATCCCGCAGGGCCACGTCTTCACGGTCGAGCGGTTCGGCCGCTACAGCCGCACCCTGGAATCCGGCCTCGGCCTGATCATCCCGTTCGTCGAGCGCGTCGGCCGGCGGGTGAACGTGATGGAGCAGGTGGTCGACGTCCCGAGCCAGCAGGCCTTCACCCGCGACAATGCCGGCGTCACGATCGACGCGGTGGTGTTCTACCAGGTGCTCGACGCGGCCCGGGCCTCCTACGAGGTCTCGAACCTCGACCTCGCCATGACCACCCTGACCATGACCAACATCCGCACCGTGGTCGGCTCGATGGATCTCGACCAGTTGCTCGCCCACCGGGACGAGATCAACGAGCGCCTGCTGCGGGTGCTGGACGCAGCGGCCGCGCCCTGGGGCGTCAAGATCAACCGCATCGAGATCAAGGACATCGTGCCGCCGGCCGACCTCGCCGGCGCCATGGCCCGGCAGATGAAGGCCGAGCGCGAGAAGCGCGCCTCGATCCTGGAGGCGGAGGGGCAGCGCGCCGCCGAGATCCTGCGGGCCGAGGGGCGCAAGCAATCGGCGATCCTGGAGGCGGAAGGCCGCCGCGAGGCCGCGTTCCGCGACGCCGAGGCGCGCGAGCGCTCCGCCGAGGCCGAGGCGGCGGCGACCGGGATGCTCAGCCGGGCGATCGCCGAGGGCGACATCGCGGCGGCGAACTTTCTGGTGGCGGAGAAATACGTGGACGCGGTGCGGGCGCTGGCCACCGCGCCGAACCAGCGCGTGGTCGTGGTGCCGATCGAGGCGGCGGCGCTCGCGGGCACGCTGGGCGGCATCGGCGAGCTCACCCGCGCGGTCTTCGGCGAGGCTACTACTTCGCCCCGGCGCGCCGGCTCGCCGCCCAACGTGTCGGCCCCGCGGGCCGGAACCCCATGACCGACGGCTTCGGGATCCTGGCAGCCCTCGGGCCGGCCTGGAGCTGGGTGATCGGCGGCCTCGTCCTGGCGGGCGCCGAGATCGTGGCGCCGGGGGTATTCCTGATCTGGTTCGGCCTCGCCGCCGTGGCGACCGGCCTCGCCACGGCGCTGATCCCGATGCCTTGGCAGGGCCAGACCCTGCTGTTCGCGGCCACGGCCGTCCTCCTGGTCGGCCTCGCCACGCGCCTGCACCGCCGCACGGGCCCCGGCGACGCCCTCAACCGCGCCGACCGCGGCCTGATCGGCCGCGAGGGCGTGCTCGCCGAGCCGATCCTCCAGGGCGCCGGCCGCATCCGCTTCGACGACACGCTGTGGCGGATCGAGGGACCGGATCTACCGGCGGGCGCACGGGTACGGGTGGCCGGGCTGACCGGGACGGTGCTGCGGGTCGAGGCGGCTTGAGGGACGGATAGGACGGTACCCCGCGTTTGCGGGTGGCGGAAGCGAACGCCGTCCCGCGCTCCGGGCGCATCGCATCGCTATCGCGGCCGCCCGACGCATGGCGCAGGTCCCGGGAGAGCACCCGGACGATTGGTGCGGCCAGGACGTTCCGGCTCCGGACGGCGCCGCGCACGTCCCGCCTCGGCTTGCGGGCACGCGTTGCGGAGCGTGGGCCGGCTCCAGGGACGGAGCGGCAGGGTCGGCCGCCATGCCTGACCACGCGTGAAAGCCGACGTGATCGCGCTGCGACACGGCCGCGCCGGTCAGATCAGGTCAAACCCGCTCCACCGAACGCGCACACCAAACATCCGCCAGTCCTTCGGTCGCGGCTCTAAACGCGCTGTTAACCTTAATCAGTGATTGGCCAATGATTAATGGCGTCGCGTGGCTTGTACCTGTCGCCACGCAAGGATGGCAAACTATGCGGCTGATCGTCGGCACATTGATCGTCTTTGCCTGCGTCTTCGGCAGCTACGCGGCGATGGGTGGCCACCTGCTCGTCCTGTGGCAGCCGTTCGAATTCGTCATCATTCTCGGTGCCGCGATCGGCGCCTTCGTCATCGGCAATACCGGGCCGGTGCTCAAGGCCGTGCCCGCCATGCTGGGTACGCTCGTGAAGGGGCCGAAATACACGCAGAAGAGCTATGTTGAGCTGCTGGGGATGCAGTACTCGTTGTTCAAGCTTGCGAAGTCGAAGGGCGCGATGGCGCTCGAGCCGCACATCGAGGATCCGGGCGAGTCGACGCTGTTCAACGCCTTCCCGACCTTTGCCGCGAACCATCACGCTGTCGAGTTCGTCTGCGACTACATGCGGATGGTGACGCTGGGCGCCAACAACGTCTACGAGATCGACGCGCTGATGGATGAGGAACTGCAGACGCACCACCAGGAGCAGGAGCGTGTCGTCTCGGCCATGCAGGCGCTCGCCGACGGGACCCCGGCGCTCGGCATCGTCGCCGCCGTGCTGGGCGTCATCAAGACGATGGGGGCGATCAAGGAGCCGCCGGAGGTGCTGGGCCATCTGATCGGCGGGGCGCTGGTCGGCACCTTCTTCGGCGTCTTCGTCGCCTATGGCTTCTTCGGGCCCATGGCGCAGTCGCTCAAGAGCCTCTTCGAGGCGGAGTCCAAATACTACCTGTCCCTCAAGGCGGGTCTGCTCGCCCATATCGGCGGCCAGCCCCCGGTGATGGCGGTGGAATTCGCCCGCAAGTCTCTGATGAGCGACGTCCGCCCGACCTTCAACGAAGTGGAAGCGGCAACCGCCGCTCTGCCCGCTCAGATCTGACCCAACCGCCAGCAGGGACCCGATGACCACGATCATCATCAAGAAGGTCAAGAAGGCCGGTCATGCGCACCATGGCGGGGCCTGGAAGATCGCCTATGCGGACTTCGTGACCGCCATGATGGCGTTCTTCCTGCTGATGTGGCTGATCAGCATGACGACCCAGGAGCAGAAGAACGGGTTGGCGGAATACTTCGCGCCTTCGGCGTCGAGCCCCGCGACCAGTGGCGCGGGCGGAATGCTGTACGGCACCGCCCTCGACACGTCCGGCAACAAGGCGTCCACGCCCCGCGACGCAGCGAGGGGCTCGGTCGAGCGGGAGGATACGACGCGCGCGACCACTCCGGGCCGCGCCAGCGATCTCGATGCCAGCCGCCAGGCCGCCAGCGTGCAGGCCGATTACAGCGCCATCGCCAGCCTCCGGCAGGCGCTCCAGACGTTGCCCGACATCGCCGAGCTGTCGAAGAACATCGTGATCGAGCCGACCAAGGAGGGCGTGAACGTGTCCCTCGTGGACCAGGACGGCCGCTCCATGTTCCGCGAGGGCTCCGTCGAGCCCCACGAGCGCACCCGTCGCGTCCTGGAGACGCTCGCGCCCGCCCTGCGTCAGCTGCCCAACCGCCTGTCCGTCACCGGCCACACGTCCGCCACGCGCCCGGGCTCGGCGCGGGTCATCGAGCCCTGGAATCTCACCGCCGGGCGTGCGCTCGCCGTGCGCGAGATCCTGGCGGGGTCCGGAGTTCCCAACGACAACTTCACCTCCGTGGTGGGACGCGCCGACACCGAGCCGGTTTACCCCGACAATCCCTACCTCGCGCCGAACCGGCGGGTGACGATCACCCTGCTCCACGCGAACCCGCCGGTGCCCGCGAATCTGTTCCGCTGACGACGCGGCGCCTGGCCGCCCGGGGCCGTTCCGGATCGCGTTGCGATCGGGGACGGCTCCCAATGCTTGATGCGATGCGCGCGCTTCCGCCGAACAGGCATGAAGTTCGGCGGCGAGCGCTCTACCCGAACGCCCCGACCTCGTGCTGGATCATCCCCGAAATCTCCCGCACCTGGTCGAACAGGCGGCGGATCGGCTGGAACAGGTTGGCGTGCTCGGCCTCGTAGGTGCCGACATCCCGGGGGCCGGCGGGCTCGCCGAAGTTGAGGCCGAGCGTCGGGTCCGGGGTGATCGGGAAGATCGCGTCGAGCAGCGTCAGGCAACCGTCGATGTCGAGGCGCAGGACGCGTTCCAGCAGCTGTTCGCGGGAGATGCCAGCCTGCGGGCGGAAGCCCGGGATGTGCACCGCCAGGAACCAGATCCGGTGGATCAGCGCCAGCCGCAGGGCGTGCAGCAGGGTCAGGCGGGCCGACATGCCGGGCAGGTCCGGGGCGGCGGTGGTGAGCGCCAGCCAGTCGCGGGTCAGGCGGCCGAACAGGCCGCGCAGGGACGATGCGAGGTCAAGGCGCTCCAGGGCGCCGGCGATCACCACCAGCTCCTCCCGGCGGAAATCCTTCTGGGTGCGCCGGGCCCGCTCCAGCCAGACCGCCGGGTCGAGGGTGTCGATATAGGCGCGCAGCACGTCGAGGTCGCCCAAGGCGGCGGCGTGCTGGACCAGCCGGAATGCCCGCGAGAAGCGCACCGAATCCCGCCGCATGTCGCGGAACAGGTCGGGGCCGCGCTGGGCGGCCCGGCCGATCCCGTGGAGGGAATTGGCCAGAAAACCGAGCTGGTGCAGGATCGCGTTGTTGGGGATCGCCCGCATCTGGGTCGGATGGGTGATGCGCGCGGGCCCGCCGTTGTCGGTCTGGCGTGCCACCGGGCGTGAGCCCGTGCGGTCGATCAGGCTCGGGCCGAAGGTGCCGAGCAGGGCGGCGTAGCCCGGATCGTCGACCAGGGCCTCCATGTCCTGCCGGGCGGCGGTGAAGAATTCGAGGGCGAAGTCCGGCTCCGAGTAGATCGGGTCGTCCTTGGCGTCGCCCCCCGCCGCGGTGTCGTTCAGCGCGTAATCCGAGAAGCTGTCGTCCTCGGCGATGTCGAGGGCGTAGACGTGCTCGGCGATGCGGGCGACGCTCGCCTGAGCCAGCGCCTCGGTGCCGTAGAGCAGGTAGCCGTCGGTGCCCTGGAAGCTCGATTCGAGCCGCACCTTGAGGCCGGCCTTGCGGGCGCGGTCGCGGGCGTCCTCGGGGGCGAGATAGGCCAGGCGGTCGCGCAGGGAGGTCGGGTGGGCGCCCCGGCCGATCGATTCGCCGTGGGTGTCGAAGATCGTGAGTTCGACATCGGCCAGCCCGTTCTGGACCAGCATCTCGGTGATGCGCAGGCGCAGCCGCTCGATCCAGAAGGTGGCGGCGAGCTGACCGACATAGCGGCCGGAATCCGAGTAGCCGAACTGCACCGTCAGCCGGCCGATCCGCTTGAGGTACTGCCGCCAGTGCGGGTTGCGCAGGGCGTCGTCGAGCACCCGGATGCCCTGCTCCAGGGCGCTCGCGGTCTCGAACAGGGGCGTGATCTCGAGCTTGTCGGCAATGTCGTAATGGCGGGCCAGCCACAGGGCGGCCAGCAGGGTGTAGCCGGTCTCGGTCTCGGCGATCAGGAAGCGCACCGGGTGGGTGCCGTCCACGTGCTTGAGGATCTGGGCGATCGTCATCATCAGCCGGGCGGCCGAGGCCCGCTCGGCGGCCAGCGCGCCGAAATCCACCGCCACAGGGCGGACGTCGTTGAGCAGGCTGTGGATGGTCGCCAGATGCGAGCGGCGCTGGGCCGAATCGGTCGGCTCGCCCTCCAGATCGATCACCCGGCGCACGGCGTTGTAGATCTGGCTGGCGTTCAGCCGGAAATGCGGCAGGGCGTTCGAGAGGCCGTGGGTGGCCACGCCCGAGCGCAGGATCGCGATCGCCCGCTTGTCGGCGGCGTCGGCGCCCTCGAGTGCGGCGGTGAGCCCGGCGACCAGGGCGCCGGCATCGGTCTGGGCGCGCTCGCGCTCGATGATCAACGCGAGGGCGAACCGGTGCACCGCTTCGAGCGACGGCTTGTCGCCGAGCCGGGGGGCGACCGCGAGCTGGCGGTTGACCGCGGCGAGCGCCTCCGCGGCCAACGCCCGGACCTCCCGGCAGGCGGCGGTGTCGGGCAGGTCGCGCATCACCCGGTCGAACTGCATGCGCTTGGAGATCAGCCGGTAGCGCAGGGTGTCCCACCAGCCGATGTCGGTGCGCCCGTCGGTGTCGCAGCCGACCCAGCTGGCGATGGCGAAGGGGCGGGGGGTCAGATCGGTCCAGCTTTCGGGCCAGCGGGTGCGGGCGGCGTCCAGCAGGGCACCGTTGAACGCGTCCAGGGCGAGCCGTCCGTTATTGGCCGCCGCGCAGGCCTGCTCGAACTCGACGTCGAGGGTGATCGGCGCGTCCGGCCGGGTGGAGAGCGCGGCGGCGCGGGCGATCAGGTCGGCGCGGGCGGCCGCGTCGGGCAGGCTGGCGGCCTGTGCCAGCAGCGTCGCCACGGCGCGCGGCATGCCGAAGGTCGGATGCGCCGTGAACACCACCGCGAAGGCGATGCGGTGGATGAAGGCCGCGAAGGTCGAGACGCCGTCCGGTCCGCCGGGGGCGGCGGCGACCAGACGCGCGGGGATCGCAGCATCCGCGTCGGCCGGCCCGGCCTCGAGCCCGACATAGCCCCGCAGCCGCTCCGCCCGGGCCGCCAGGGCCGGGGCGCGCAGCCGCTCGAACAGGCCGTCGAGGTCGTCGGCCGCGATCTCGTTGCGGTCGAACCGGCGGGTGATCGCGAGCGTCACGGCCAGGACGGGGTTGCGGAACGGGTCCTCCCGGGCCTGCTCCCGGGCGCTCTCGATCAGGCCCAGGAGATGCCTCTCCAGCTCCCCCGGCTCGCGACTCGACTCGTGCTGCATGGATCGGTCCCGACTCCGGCTCGCTCGCGTCTACCCGGCCCAGCGCCACACGCAAGGAGCGTTCCGTCAGGCCGTCCGCCCCGGCGTGTGGGCGAACCGCCGCGGACCGGGCGCATTAGCCCCGGGGGGGCAGCGTGAGGAACCGTGCATGGCCCACACCGCGAACGCCGACATGCAGGCCTGCATTGAGGCTTGCCTGCGATGCTATCAGACCTGCCTCGGCATGATGACGAACCGGTGCGTCGAGGCCGGCGGCCCCCATGTCGAGCCGGAGCATGTCCGGCTGATGCTCTCCTGCGCCGAGACCTGCCGGGCCTGCGCGCACCTCATGGTGATCGGCAGCGCGGTGCACCGCCACCAGTGCCGGGCCTGCGCCGAGATCTGCGCGGCCTGCGCGGCCTCCTGCGAGGCGGTGGGCGACATGGACGATTGCGTGCGGGCGTGCCGGACCTGCGCGGAGACCTGCCGGCGCATGGCCGCCTGAGGGTCCTCCGGCGGGGCGGGAACGCCCCGTCGCGCCCTGGTCCGATCCCGCATGCGGTCGTTGTTCCGCCGAGTACGGGGTGACGACGGGCCTTCGGGCGGGTTAGAGGTTCCCGCCTGATGGAGCGCCTGCTGATCATCCTGGCTATAGTGGCCTTCGTCGTCGCGGGACTTGCGGTCGCCGCCATGACGGCCCGGGGCCGGCGCGAACCCCTGCGCATGGGCTCCGAACTCGACGTCGAGGACGAGGAGCTGGTGATCGGCTCGGTCGGCCCGCGCATCAGCCCGATCGACCGCGCGGCGCAGGATCTCGACCCGCGCGTTCCGGACTCCCACCTGCTCGACCCACGCGTACTCGATTTGGAAGCGATCGAATTGCAACCGATCAGAGCCCTCGATAGGACCGGCCGGATCGAGCCGCCGCGGCGCGATCAGCCGGAGGCGGACCGATGAGGCTGTATCCTGGGGCGGCCGGTCTGCTGCTCGCCTTCCTGCCGGCCGGACTGTCGGCGCCCCATGCCGCGCCGGGCCCGACGCCGCCGCAGGCGACGACCCCCGCCCAGGCTCCGGCACCCGCCCAGGCTCCGGCACCCGCGCCGAAGCCGCCCGCTCCGGCCGAGCCGGCGCCGGCACCCGATCCCACCGCCGCCGCTCCGCCGGTCGAGCAGCCCTGCGGGGCCCGAGCGGCGCGCTACGAGGGCGGCAAGGGGTTCAAGATGGTCGTGACCCGGGCCGGGCAGGTGCGGACCACGAACCCGCTCCGGCCGCTGACCCCGGAGGTGAACGAGGTCCTGCAGGTCGTGATCGCCGGCAAGGTCGCCACCGCGTACGGGCCCGATTTCGCCACGCTGCGGCGCGGCACGGCGCCGGCCACCATCGAGGCGATGCTCGGCGGGCCGATCCGCTGGCAGCCGTCCCTGCCGATCCTGGCGGACCCGATCACCATCGTGGCCGAGGAGGGCTCGACCCTGGCGCAGCTCGCGTTCCGTGCCTGCGAGGATCCCCCCGCCGTCAAGGCCGCGCCGAAGCCCCAGGCCAGGAAGAAGGCCCCCGTCCGGCGCGCGGCGCCGAAGGAGGCCACCCAGAAGGCGCCCCCGGGCTTCTCCATGCCCCAGGGCGCGATCGCCGAGTGAGCGATTACTTCTGCTTGGCGATGACCTTGTCCTTGATCCCGTCGTAGACGCTCTGCGGGATGATCTTCTTGGAGACGAGGTCGTCCTTGCCGCGATAGGGCCGGCCCTTGATGATCGCGGCGGAGCGGGCGGCGCCGATGCCCGGGAGGGCGTCGAGGTCGGCGGCGCTGGCGCTGTTGAGGTCGAGCAGCGCGCCCTTGGCGGCGTTCGGCGGCCCGGCGACCGGCGCGCTCGGCGCGGTCGGCCTGGCGGGGGCGGTCGGCGTCGCGGGGCTCGATGTCTGCGGAGCCTGCGCGAGGGCTGGCGCCGCCATCAGGCTCGAGAGCAGGGCGAGGACGGCAAACGTCGTTTTGGAGGAAGCCATGGCGGATCTCCCGAGGGGTACGACCCGCAGCGCGGCGCCGTCCGCCAGATCTGGGCCCGGCGACTTGAACCCGGGCTTAACGGTTGTGTCGCCGCACCCCTAGCCACGGGCCGGCGCCGACGCTATAAGCGCGCCCTCATCCGTATCCCGCGGTGTGCGAGGCGATCCTCGATCGAGGAGCCGCTCGCGCGCCGCTTTGCCCGCGGCATCACGAAGGACTTCTGCCATGGCCGTTCCGAAGCGAAAGACCTCCCCCTCCCGTCGCGGCATGCGCCGCTCGGCCGACGCCCTCAAGGCGCCGACCTACGTCGAGGACAAGGACTCGGGCGAGCTGCGCCGTCCGCACCACATCGACCTGAAGACCGGCATGTACCGCGGCCGCCAGGTGCTGAAGGTGAAGTCCGTCGAGGCGTAAGCGTCTCGACCGGTCCGATCCTTCATCGGTCCGACCAACAGCCTCGTATCCGGGATGCGCTCGCGAAGCGGGCGCCTCACCGTACGGGGCGGGGGCTGGAATGGGCGTCAGGCTCACCGCCCGCGCCCGGTCCCTGCGCGCGCAGGGCAGCGACCTCGGCCAGCGGGTGTCCTTCGAACGTGGCGCAGCGTCGGGTCGCCTCGCTGCGCTCGCGATGACGGCGCGGGCGAGAACAGAAACTTACGCGAGCCGCCGAGCGGTCTCTGCGTAACGGGCCGCGGCCGCCTTCGTGCGTTCCAGCCGCGACGGCCGGAGGGTCGGGTCGCTGGCGATCAGTAGCTGAGCCACGAATCCCGAACAGGCACTGCCGCTACCGAATCGGTCCGGCATCAGGATCGTGGCGCGCGCCTCGCGCCGTCCCCCATCGACCACCACCAGTGCCCGAGCCGGCGAGACGGCGTCCGTCGTCGCCCCGGCCGCAGCACCCGCGGATTGCGCGGGCCTGCTCGTCCAGTTTGCACCGGCCCGGCCTACTGTCCCGATCCGCGCCATCGCAACATCCCCTGCACGTCACCGTGCGCATGTTGCAAACGTGGGGCCGGCGTTAATGGTCCGTCAACTTGTCAAAAACGCTTAGGACCGGCCGGAGTGATTGGTTTTGGCACGGCCAAGATTACTTCTTGGCCAGGTCCTCGAGGCGCTGCTGCATCTCCAGCATCTGCCGCTTGAGGTCGTCGAGCTCGCCGCCGGCATAGGCCCCCTGGGCCCCCTGGGCACCTTGCGCGGCCCCCTGCGGCGCCTGGGGCTGAGCCCCGCCGGCGGGCGGCGTGAAACCGGTGAACATCTTCATGGCGTCGCCGAAGAAGTTCATGTTGGTGCGCACCGACTGCTCGATCGCGTTCTGGAACGCGGCAGGGCCGAAGCTGTGGGCGAATTTCTCGCGCAGGCCGTCTTGGTCCTTGGCGAAGTTCGCCATCGAGAATTCCAGGAAGCTCGGCACCATCGTGCGCATGCTGTCGCCGTAGAAGCGGATCAGCTGGCGCAGGAACGCCACCGGCAGCAGGTTCTCGGCGCCGGCCTTGTTCTCCTGCTCGAAGATGATCTGCGTCAGCACCGACCGGGTGATGTCGTCGCCCGCGCGCGCATCGTAGACGACGAAGTCCTCGCCGTTCTGGACCATCGTGGAGAGGTCCTCCAGCGTCACGTAGGTCGAGGTGCCGGTGTGATACAGGCGCCGGTTCGCGTATTTCTTGATGACGGTCTGGGTGGCCTTGACGGTATCCGCCATCGGGAACGGCCTTTCTGAACTCAGGACTCAGGGCGTCGCAGGCACGCGCGACGCGTCCCGGCGGGGATCGTCTTCGCGCCCGCAGCACGAACCTTAAAGCCTTCCACAGGCGCAGAAAACAGCAAACTGCACCTCTTCAACGCAGAATAATGCCGGGTGCGGGCCTTCGCACAGGCCATTTCAGTCTCGCAGGCGCGTCATCGGGGCGTTTTGACCCTCGAAGCTCGATCCTTGACTTCGCCGACCTCAAGCCCTTCATCGCGGGACCGGCTTTTAGAGCGCGCCCGAACTGAGGAAGGCGCGCCGGCTTGTAAGAGGAGAACGTTCACATGGCAGGCAGCGAAGAGATCGTCATCGTCGGGGCCGCGCGCACCGCGGTCGGCTCGTTCGGCGGCGCCTTCGGGGCCGTCCCGGCCCACGAGCTCGGCGCAACCGCGATCAAGGCCGCCCTGGAGCGCGCCAAGGTCTCCCCCGACGACGTGGACGAGGTGATCTTCGGCCAGGTGCTCACGGCCGGCGCCGGCCAGAACCCCGCACGGCAGGCCGCGATCAAGGCCGGCATCCCCGAGAAGGCCACCGCCTGGGGCCTCAACCAGGTCTGCGGCTCGGGCCTGCGCACCGTCGCCATCGGCATGCAGCAGATCGCCAACGGCGACGCCACCGTGATCGTGGCCGGTGGCCAGGAATCGATGTCGCTCTCGCCCCACGCCCAGTACCTGCGCGGCGGCCAGAAGATGGGCGACCTCAAGCTCATCGACACGATGATCAAGGACGGGCTCTGGGACGCCTTCAACGGCTACCACATGGGCCAGACCGCCGAGAACGTCGCCCAGGCGTTCCAGCTCACCCGCGAGCAGCAGGACCAGTTCGCGACCCGCTCGCAGAACAAGGCCGAGGCCGCCCGCAAGGAGGGCCGGTTCAAGGACGAGATCGTCCCGGTGACGATCCCCGGCAAGAAGGGCGACACGATCGTCGACACCGACGAGTACATCCGTGACGGCGCCACCGTGGAAGCGATGGCCAAGCTCAAGCCCGCCTTCGCCAAGGAGGGCACGGTGACGGCCGCCAACGCGTCCGGCCTGAACGACGGCGCCGCCGCGCTGGTGCTGATGTCGGCCTCCGAGGCGGAGCGGCGCGGGCTGACGCCGCTCGCCAAGATCAAGTCCTGGGCGACCGCGGGCGTCGATCCCAAGGTGATGGGCACCGGCCCGATCCCGGCCTCCCGCAAGGCCCTGGAGAAGGCCGGCTGGAAGCCCTCCGACCTCGACCTGATCGAGGCCAACGAGGCCTTTGCGGCTCAGGCGCTCGCGGTGAACAAGGACATGGGCTGGGACGATTCGAAGGTGAACGTCAACGGCGGCGCCATCGCCATCGGTCACCCGATCGGCGCCTCCGGTGCCCGCGTCCTCGTCACCCTGCTGCACGAGATGAAGCGGCGCGACGCCAAGAAGGGCCTCGCCACCCTGTGCATCGGCGGCGGCATGGGCGTCGCCATGTGCCTCGAGCGGCCGTGACCGGCTCGTTACGACCGGCTGTCCACCAATATAGACTTGAGTCCTAACTCAGAAAAAATCGCGTGCGGACGCCATCCGCACGCGGCATCACGTGATGCGAACAGGAGGAAACAACAATGTCTCAAGGACGCGTCGCGCTCGTGACGGGCGGTACCCGCGGTATCGGTGCCGCGATCTCGAAGGGCCTGCAGGCCAAGGGCTACAAGGTCGCTGCCAATTACGCCGGCAACGATGAGGCGGCCCAGGCCTTCAAGGCCGAGACCGGCATCCCGGTCTTCAAGTTCGACGTCGGCGACTACGAGAGCTGCCAGGCCGGCATCGCGGCGGTCGAGGTCGAGCTCGGCCCGGTCGAGGTTCTGGTCAACAATGCCGGCATCACCCGCGACGGCGCTTTCCACAAGATGGATTTCGCCAAGTGGCAGGCGGTCATCAAGACCAACCTGGACTCGGTGTTCACCTGCACCCGGCCGGTGATCGAGGGCATGCGCAGCCGCGGCTTCGGCCGGATCATCATCATCTCGTCGATCAACGGCCAGAAGGGCCAGGCCGGCCAGACCAACTACTCGGCCGCCAAGGCCGGCGTGATCGGCTTCGCCAAGGCGCTCGCCCAGGAAAGCGCCTCCAAGGGCATCACCGTCAACGTGATCGCGCCGGGCTACATCGCCACCGACATGGTGATGGCGGTGCCGGAGGAGATCCGCAACAAGATCATCGCGACGATCCCGACCGGCCGCCTCGGCAAGTCGGAAGAGATCGCCCATGCGGTGGAATACCTGGCGAGCGACGAGGCCGGCTTCATCAACGGCTCGACGCTCACCGTGAACGGCGGCCAGCACTTCGTCTGATTTCTTTTCGATACGACGGGCGTGTCCGGCTCTGCCGGGCCGCCACATCGATCTCCGACGCCGCGCCGCCCTGCCGGGCCGCGCGGCGTTTCTTTGTGTTCGTGCTTTCGGTCAGATCTCATCTTCGATCGGCGACACACGGCCGGCAGGATAAGCCGCCTTGTCATTCCGGGGCGCCGCAGGCGAGCCCGGAACTCAGAGCCGCTGCCGCTGCAAGGTCATCATGGACCTGAGTTTCTGGATTCCGGGCTCCGCTTCGCGGTCCCGGAATGACCGGGTGGCTGCTCGTAAGACGCTCGGACTTCAGAGCGATCACAGCACGTATTTTCCGCACAAACACCGGTTTGACCTGAGCCTCGCAGGATCTTTGTCAAACGCGCGCCGGTGGGCGAAACGAAATCCACGCGATCCTCACGGATTTCTTTTCACACCGTAGATCCCATCAGACTGCGCGTGGATCTGTGCATTGCGGGGTCGGACGCGCGGAATCGCACAGGTGCTCCGGAACACGAACAATTCGAGCTGTCCCGGATAGGTGTCGTTTCGGCCCGGCGTGGTTGTTCGCGCCAGCAAGAACGAAGGCCCCGATACGATGAACACCCCGTTCACCAAGCGCGATGCCGGTGAAACTCTTGCCGCCGACCGGACGGTCGATGCACGCGGCGTCGCGATGCTGGCCAAGCTCGGTCTCGCCGCGGCCTGCGCCCTCGGCCTCGCCGCCTGCGTCACCCCGCAGGAACGGCACGCGATGGATCAGGGCCAGTGCTACGACTTCGGCTTCGAGCCCGGCACCGATGCGTTTGCCCAGTGCACGATGGACCTACACCAGCAGCGCGCGCTGACCCAGGCCAACCGGGACCTGTACTGGCAGTCCCAGTTCGCCGCGCAGACCCGCCGGCGGGAGGCGCAGCAGGATCTCTACAAGCAGATCAGCCTGCAGCGCAGCGGCGACCCGCGCTTTCCCGTCTGCGGCGCCGCCTCGGACGGCGGCATGGACCGCCGGACCATGACCTGGTTCGGCCCGAACTGCCGCGCCCGCTGATCCCGATCCGGAGAGACTCCCATGTCCGATGTCACCACCTCGCCCGATGTCACCACCTTGCCCGATGTCACCACCCTGCCCGACGTCACCACCCGCGGCCCGCAGAAGCCGGGCCGGATCATCTTCATCGCCACCGCCCTGGTCGGCACCGCGACCGGATTCATCACCGGCGACATCGTGCTGTTCATCCTGGCTCTTTTCGGCTGCGCGTCCGTGCTCAGCGTGAGCTACGCGCTGGTCGCCCGCCGCCTCGGTTGGCAGCCGGTGAAGTTCGGCGAGCTGTTCGACATGGTTTTGCTGCTGGCACACCCCTGACCGGCTTCCCTTCGCGGGCTACGCGAAGGGAAGCCGGAACGGCCGGCTCACTTCTCCGAAGTCTGGCCGGTCACGCCCCCCTTAGCTTCGCTGAATCGACGCTCCCGAGACCGCCATGACGCTCGCCCTGATCCTCGCCAGCCTCCTCCTGGTCAACGTTCTGATGGCCGGCCTGTTCTCCCTGGTCGCCCTCTGGGCCGCTTGAGCGGCGGTGCTCGCCGCCGAAGCGGATACCGGTCCGGCGTCAGCAAGCGCGTCGAACCAAGGGCTTAGCCCCGTTCCCGACGGACCCGCGCTCCGGACCGGTCAAGGCGCGCCGACGCAATTGGCGTAGAACGTCGTGGTCGCCGGCCAGTCCGAGAACACCCCGAGCACGCCGACCTGCCCGTGCAGCACGTCCAGCAACCGCAGGATGTCGCCATCGCCGGTCACCACCGGTTTTACCGACTGGTAGTAGTAGCCGCCGCCCTCCTTGAGCGGGCCCGACCGCTCCAGCGACCAGGCGATCAGGCCGAGACCGGCCTTCTTGGCCTCCCTCGCATAGGTCGAGGGCTCGATGGCGCCCTCAGGCCCGGGACGCACCAGCATCCACAGGGGCGGCGCCAGGATTTTCACGCCCTTGGCGGAGAGTTCGGCCATGCCGGGCTTCCAGGTCTCAGGCTTCTCCGGGTCGAAGCCCTTGGTGGTCTCGTCCCGGTCGTCGAGGAAGATCGCCTGGCGGCCGAAATCCGGATCCTTTTCCAGCCAATACAGGATGTCCCGCAGCTGGAAGCTCTGCGGATAGACATCGGAGGCCGGTATTCCGGCTTGCTTGTACTCGTCGATCAGCTGCTGGGCGTATTGGTCCTGGGTATAGTTGCCCTCGAACGGCATCGCGACCTGGGGCGCCTTCAGCTCCGGCGTGAACTTGCGCCCCATCCCCTTCACCAGGGCGATGTACTCCTTGTGGGACATCAGCGTGCCGGTGGTGGCGTAGAGGTCGGTGCGCCAGCGCGGCGTGGCATTCATGTAGCCGGCCAGCGTTGTCGCCTCCGGGTCGGCCGCGTCCATCTTGCCGTTGAGCGACTTGAACTCGTCGAGGGTCAGGTCGCTGGTGCAGCACTTGGCCGAGGCCTTGCGGCCCGTGGCCGCGTCGGCCGGTTCGAAACCCTTCGTGCACTTCGCCGCAAGGTTCGGCCGGGCCAGGATGTCCGTGGTCGTGTGCAGGTCGCACTGGCTGTGCCGACAGACCAGCTGGCGGTCCTTGGTGAAGGCGACGTCGCACTCGATGATCCCGGCCCCCATCCGGTAGGCCGCAAGCAGCCCCTCGCGGGTATGCTCCGGAAACATCAGGGGCGCCCCCCGGTGCGAGATCGAGAAGGTTCGCGGCGTGTAGGGCCGGTCGACGCCGCAACCGGCCAGGTGATCCTTGAGCGGCCCGGGCTTCAGTTGGTCGACGAGGTAGAATGGACGCGGCCCGAGCTGCACCCCCTCGCCGGCGTATGCCGACCCACCCGCCAGCAGCAGCCCGAGGACGGCTAGGATCGTGCGCATCGACAGTTCTCCCGGTTCCTGCTGCCCGTAAGACCGGACGGTGACAGAGCCGTGACCCCGTCTCGCCGACTCACGATTTCGCATGGTAGCTGCGATCCATGAGCCGAACAGCGTCATCCGCGACCCGCGACATATCGCGCTCCACCGCCACCCTCGCGGGCTTCGGGGCGATCCTGCTGTGGTCGCTGCTCGCCTTGTTTACCGCGGCCTCCGGGAGGGTGCCGCCGTTCCAGCTCGCCGCCATGACCTTCTGGATCGGCGGCCTGTGCGGCTGCGCCGCCTGGATCCGTCGTCCCGCCAGGGCCCGCGCTCTGCTCCAGCCCTGGCCGGTCTGGCTGCTCGGAGTCGGGGGGCTGTTCGGCTATCACGCCCTCTATTTCAGCGCCCTGCGCTTGGCGCCGCCGGCCGAGGCCGGGCTCATCAACTACCTCTGGCCGCTGCTGATTGTCCTGTTCTCCGCCCGGCTGCCGGGCTCGGGCGGCTTGCGCGCCGGACATCTCGCCGGGGCGGTGCTCGGTCTGGCCGGCGTCGCCGCCCTGTTCCTCGGACGGGGCAACCTCGATTTCGCCGCGGGCGCGCTGCCCGGCTACGCCGCCTCCCTCGCGGCGGCCTTCGTGTGGGCCGGCTACTCGGTGCTGTCGGCCCGGGTCGGCCAGGTGCCGACCGACGCGGTCGCGGGCTTCTGCCTCGTCACGGCGGCGCTGAGCCTGGCCTGTCATCTCGCCTTCGAGACCACGGTCTGGCCGGCGGACGCGACGCAATGGGGGGCGGTGCTGCTTCTCGGGATCGGGCCGGTGGGGGCCGCCTTCTATCTCTGGGACATCGGCTGCAAGCGGGGCGACGTCCGCCTGCTCGGCGTTACGGCCTACGCGGCGCCGGTGCTGTCGACACTGATCCTCGTGGCGACCAGTTACGCCAGCCCGGGCCCGGCCCTGGCGCTGGCCTGCCTGCTGATCGTAGCCGGCGCGCTGACGGCGGTGCGGGCATCCCGGGCTGCCCCGAGGGCGGTCTGATCTCCACGCTTGGTGGCCGCTGATGGAGCCGTCACGATCCTGGGCGGCGCGGCGCCTTGCACGGCGCCGCCCGGGCCATACCTGTTGGTGGCGGGGGGCACCCGCCGGCCGAAGGTCTCGAGGGCCATGCTCAGCACCGATACAGACATCCTCGCCGCCGCCGCATCCTGGCGGCGGGACGGGCGCGCCGTGGCGCTCGCCACCGTGATCGAGACCTGGGGCTCGGCGCCGCGACCCGTCGGGAGCCACCTCGTGGTCGATGGAGACGGCAGTTTCCTTGGCTCCGTCTCGGGCGGCTGCGTCGAGGGATCCGTAATTACCGAGGCGATCGAGGTGATCGAGGCCGGAACGCCGCGCATCCTCGAATTCGGCGTCGCTGACGAGACCGCATGGCGGGCCGGGCTGTCCTGCGGTGGCCGAATCCGGGTGTTCGTCGAGCGGGTCGACTGATGCGCACCGAGATTCTGGACAGCCTCAACGCCGAGTGCGCCGCGCGCCGGGCCGCGATCCTGGTCACCGATCTGGCCGACGGGACGCAGCGCCTCGTTCGCGAGGACGAAATAGCCGCTGATCCGTCGGCGGAGGGTCTGCGCCGGCATATGGCCTCGGGCAAGAGCGGCTTGGTCGAAATCGACGGCCGGCAGGTTTTCTTGACCGTGCAGGTGCCTCCGGTTCGTCTCGTGGTGATCGGCGCCGTCCACATCTCGCAAGCGATGGCGCCCATGGCGGCCGGCCTCGACCTCGCCCTCACCGTGATCGACCCGCGTACCGCCTTCGCGAGCGCGGAGCGCTTTCCGGGTGTCGACCTCGTGGCCGAGTGGCCCGATGCCGCCCTTGGGGGCCGCGTGGCACCCCTCGATCGCTACTGCGCGCTCGCTGCGCTGACCCACGATCCCAAGATCGACGATCCGGCTCTGAAGGCGGCCCTGTCCGCCGGGTGCTTCTATGTCGGGGCGCTGGGCTCGCGGAAGACTCATGCAGCCCGCGCCGCAAGGCTCGCGGAGGCCGGTTTCTCATCCGAGCAGATCGGCCAGATTCGGGCGCCGATCGGGCTCGCCATTGGGGCGGTGAGCCCAGCCGAGATTGCGCTGGCGGTGCTGGCCGAGGTCGTCGCGACGCTCCGCCAGGTCCCGCGTCCGGAGGCCGCGTGAGGTTCGGTCCCGTGCCGGTCGCCGAGGCTGCCGGCTTGATCAGCGCCCATACCGTGCGGCGCGACGGCGTCACCCTGCGCAAGGGCGCGGTGATCCCCGAGGAGGCGGCTGCCAGCTTGGCCCGGGCGGGCCTCTCGGAGATCGTCGCTGCCGCCCTCGAACCTGATGACGTCGGCGAGGACGCGGCCGCAGCCCGGCTCGCCGCGCATCTGCGCGGGCCGAACCTGCGCGCGGAGGCCCCCTTCACCGGCCGTTGCAACCTGTTCGCCGAAACCGCTGGGGTCCTGACCCTGGCGCCGGCCTGGATCGACGCGGTCAACGCCGTCGACGAGGCGGTGACGGTGGCGACCTTGCCGCCGTTCAAGCCGGTGGTCGAGGGCGAGATGGTCGCCACCGTGAAGATCATTCCGTACGCCGTGCCGGGTGCGGTCCTCGCGCGGGCCTGCGCGGCCGAGACCGGCGGAGCGCTGGCGGTGGCACCCTACCGCCGCCGGCGTGTGGGCGTGGTCTCGACCCGCCTGCCGAGCCTCAAGGAGACCACCATCGATCGGACGCTCCGCGTCCTGGCCGAGCGCCTCGCACCGGCCGGCGCCGCGATCGTCTTCGAGAATCGCGTGGCGCACACGGCCGGGGCCGTGGCGGGGGCGCTGATCGAGGCGATCGACGGCGCGGGCGCGGATCTGGTGGTCGTGTTCGGAGCCTCGGCCATCGCCGACCGTCGCGACGTGATCCCGGCCGGTATCGCGGCGGCGGGGGGGGGGGTGGAGCATCTGGGCATGCCGGTCGATCCTGGGAACCTGCTCCTGGTCGGCAGCCGGGCTGGCGTGCCGGTAGTCGGGGCGCCGGGCTGTGCTCGCTCGCCCAAGGAGAACGGCTTCGACTGGATTTTGCACCGGCTACTGGCGGACCTGCCCGTGACGCGGGCCGACATCGTCGCCCTGGGGGTTGGTGGCCTGCTGATGGAGATCGTCTCGCGGCCGCAGCCTCGGGCCGGCGGCGAGGCGGCGAATGCCGATGTCTGAGATCGGCACCGTCCTGCTGGCGGCGGGCCTTGGAACCCGGTTCGGCACGGAGCCCAAGATGCTGGCGCTGCTCGACGGCCGCCCGCTGGTCCGCCACGCGGCCGAGGCCGCCCTGGCGGCCGGTCCGCGCCCGGTGGTGGTGGTACTCGGCGCCCATGCCGACGCCGTGCGGAGGGCGCTCTCCGGGCTCGATGTGGTGCTGGTCGAGAACCCGGATTTCCACGCCGGGCTGGCGACGTCGCTGCGTGCGGGCGTGGCGGCGCTCCCGCGCAACTGCGAAGCAGCCGTCATCGTGCTCGGCGATATGCCGCGGATCTTCGCGGATCACATCGACCGATTGGCCGCAGCCTTCGAAGAGTCTTCGCGTTCTGTGGCGGCCGTCGTCCCTGTTCTGGACAGCCTTCGCGGAAACCCGGTGCTGCTCAATCTGCGCCGTCTGACCGCCGACATCGGCCAGCTCACCGGCGACCGTGGCGCCGGACCGCTGCTCCGGGACCGCTCCGACATCCTGGAGATCCCGGGCGATGCGGGGACCGCGCTCGATATCGACACCCCGGCCGCGCTGCGGGCCGCCGAGGACGCCTGACGCTCAGCGCCCGGTCGCGCTCGGGGCGCGTCCGGCCTTGGCGTCGCTCCGGCAGCGGTCGGAGCAGTAGCGCACCTCGTCCCAGACCCGTTCCCACTTCTTGCGCCAGGCGAAGGGGCGGCCGCATTGGGCGCACACCTTCTCCGGGAGGTCGCCCTTGCGGCGCATCCGCGGCATCGTTCCGACCCCTGTTACCGTGCATGATCCGGGGCGGAACAGGGCTGGGCCCGGTCCGTTCCGTCTTCACGACATCGAACACGTTGAACGAGGTGGGAGCGCGCCATGCTGAAAGTCACCTATATCGACTTCCACGATCGCTCGACGGATCGGCCCCTGAGCGGCTGGTACATCACCGATGCCAACGGCGCGATGATCGGCGACGCCCACCGCTACGATGACCAAGCCAGCGGGTTGCGCGCGCTCAGCGCCTTGAGCGTGTGATGCGACGCGGGCTTGCCCGGGTGTCCAGCACCTTGGCGAGCCCGAGCATCACCGCGAGTCCGGTGAGGTTGACCGCCAACTGGAGTGGCCACGCGGTGTCGAAGGTGCGGTAGAGGATCCGCCCGATCAGGGCCGCCAGGCAGCCGGCGGCGAAGATCTCCAGGGAATGTCGGCCGCAGGCATCGATCAGCCGCAGCCGGTGCCAACCGGAGAGGCGCCGGACGGCCGGGGCGCTGAAGATCAGGTAGGTCAGCGCGAGGATGTGCAGCAGGCGCAGCGGCGCGACATGGCCCTTGTCCGGCGGGCCGATCGGCAGCACCCGGAGATCCGGCAGGCCCCAGTCCGTCCAGGAGCCGCCCTGCAGCAGCCCGAACGCCAGGTAGGCGAAGGCGAGGGCGGCCGCCCAGTTGCGCCAGGGGAGCAAGCCGTTCCCGGCCCGGACCGCCATCGCCAGGACGGCTCCGATCACGAACAGGAACTGCCAGGCGAACGGGTTGAAGTACCAGCCGTCGTCCACCGCGGCGGCGTTTGGCAGGTTCAGGTGGGAATCGACGTTGGCGGCCAGCCATAGCGTCCCCGAGAGCGCCAGCACCCCCCAGACCCCGCGTTGCAACCCGAAATAGATGGCCGGGAACAGGGCCAGCAGCAGGATGTAGAGCGGCAGGATGTCAAGGTAGTTCGGCAGCGCGTTGAGGACGAGGCCGCGCAGGAGGCCGGGCAGCAGCCCCATCTGCAGCAGCGGCGCGACGCCGAAGCGTGGCGTCAGCCCGGTGAGATCCATCCAGATGCGGACGATGATCAGCGTGGCGAGCAGCAGTCCGGCCTGGAACAGGTAGATCCGCAGGCAGCGCCGGGCGATGCGTGCCAGGGTCGGCCACGTCCCGGCCCGGCCGAACAGGCCGCCATAGGCCACCATCGACGCGTAGCCCGCCAGCAGCACGAAGATCTCGGCCGCATCCGAGAAGCCGAAATTGTGCAGGGTATAGAGCGCCGGCGCGTTGCGCGGGATGTGGTCGATGAAGATCGTCAGGAGCGCGAAGCCGCGCAGCACGTCGACCCGGGCGTCCCGGACGGGCTTCTTCGGAGCTGGCCCGGGCACCAGCGCCGGGTCCGACGCGGGTGCCATGCCGCTGATGGGCGCTCGCTCAAGGTCGTCGAGGCTCTTCACGCAGCCATCACCGGGACGCTCTTTCGCCAGGGTCGGCGCGGGACGTGCACCGCAATGCAATATAACTGACCCAAACACCAATGCCGCGACGGATCGCGCCGATCACGCGCCTTTGTTCCGGACCGTGCGAGTGACGAAGGGCATGCCGTCCCCCCGGTCGCGCCGTCCCGCGCCTTGCTTTTGATAAGTTCGAGATCGAATCCGACCGATCCCATGTCAGGCCCTGTCGCTGCGTCGCAGGTGAGGGTGAATGGGCCGGACAGAACCTCGGAGGTCGGCCGTGACATCGTGTTCGAACCGCACAACGCTTTCGTCCTACGCGGCCAAGTTTCGCCAATACGGTGAGCGGTCTACGCAGACGCTCGCTGGGGCGTCGAAGACCTGGATCGATCAGATCCTGATCGGTCTGGAGCCGGACGCGGCCATTTTTGAAATGGGTACGGCGCATGGTCGAGATGCAGCCTATATCGCCGCCCGGGGCTACGCCGTGTTGTGTAGCGATGCGGTGCCAGAGTTCGTTGCCGAACTTCTCGCCAAGGGGGTCCCCGCGATCGTGTTCGATCTGCTGACCGATCCCTTCGAGCGCCAGTACGATCTGATTCTCGCGAACGCCGTCCTGCTTCACTTCACCGACGCGCAGTTCGATCACGCCCTGCTCAAGACGGTCGGGGCGTTGTCGGCCGGAGGTCGGTTCGCGTTCACGCTGAAGGCGGGACAGGGATCCGAATGGTCGAACGCGAAGATCGATGCCCCTCGGTACTTCCGGTATTGGAGCCGGGATGAACTCATCGAGCGCTTCGATGCGCATGGCTTGCGTGATTTCACCATCGACGCCGTGACCACCGACCGAGCCCACGCCGAGTGGATATACGTCACCGTGCGTCGGCCCGCGGCCGGGACGGGTGGAGCCTGACGGAAACGTCCCGCCGATCCGCAACCGGTCCGGGGGTTGGTTTGCGCGATGCCGGCTGGATCTCGACAGCATCGAGCCTAGGCCCTGGTCCGCGCCAGATCTCATTGCGTCGTCGCCCGCGCACATCGCCGACGATCGCTGTTATAGAGGCGCCGGATCGATCCCGGTGGGTGCCGGGGAAGGGCAGGGTTCATGCGCGTCCTCGTCACCGGAGCCGGCGATTTCCTCGGCCGCCGCCTGCTCGAGGCGTTGCGGCAGGGGCTTCCCCCCGGCAGCCACATCCTGGGCATCGACCGTCGCCCGCTTCCGCCCCTCGACGGCGTCGCCGGCCTGGATGTCGACCCGTTCGATGCCGACAGGCTCGCGGCGGCGGTGGCGGCGTTCGAGCCGACCTTCGTGTTCCACCTGGCCGCCCTGGCGTCGGTCGCCCGGTCGAGCGAGACGCCGGCCTATGCCTGGCGGGCGGACCTGCTGGGCAGCCTCAATCTCGCCGAAGCCGTGGCGCGGACCCGGGCGACCCTGATCTTCCTGAGCTCGACGGTGGTGTACGGGGAGGCGTTCCGCGACCGGCCCCGGCCGGACGAATCCGTGACGCCCCGGCCCGACACGATCTCGGGCCGTACCAAGAGCGCCTGCGAGTACATTCTGCGCGACGTGCTGGCCAATGCCGGCGTGCGGCACCTCGTGCTGCGGCCCTCGAACTACATCGGCCCCGGCCAGAGCGAGACCTTCGTGGCCGCCTCCTTCGCGGGACAGATCGCGCGGATCGAGCGCGGCCTCGCCCCCCCGATCCTGGAGGCCGGGGACCTCGCCGCGGCGCGCGACTTCCTCGACGTGTCGGACGTGACCTCGGCCTGCCTGCGCGCCCTGGACCGGGCCGACGACCTGCCCGACGGCGGCACCTTCAACGTCGGCACCGGGATCGTCACGCCGGTCTCGGCGATCCTCGACCTGTTCCGCGACCTGACCGAGGCGGCGTTCACCGTGCAGGTCGCGCCCGACCGGACCCGGCCGACGTGCGCCCGCAGCCAGGGCTGCGATCCCTCGGCCTTCACGGCGGCCACGGGCTGGCAGCCCGCGATCCCCCTGGCACAGAGCCTTCAGGCGATGCTGGATGCGGCGCGGGCGCGCCTGGGATGAGTGGGCCTCTCAGCGTGAGAGGGCGAGCCGCCTGATCCGGCGCACGCGGAAGACGACGCGACGCTTCTCGAGAGGGTCGCCAGATCAAACTTCTCCCGCACGGGCTACAGGGTTCACGCATCGGTCATCGAAAGGCGCGACGCGCGCTCATCCCATTCGGCGACGGGTTGCGCAGGTGGGACTCATCATCTTCTCAACGGGCGGACAGCTCGGTCTTGGACGTCAAGCGGCGACTGGATCGATGCGGCCAAGCGCCGTCATCCCGGGGCCGCGAAGCGGAGCCCGGGAACCAGAGACGCCGACGTGTCAAGCTCTTGCGCCGAAAGCGGTTTTGGGTTCCGGGCTCGCATGCGGCGCTCCGGAATGACCGCCTCGGTCGTCGCGTAGGGGGGATCAACCTTCGGAAGATGGATCGTCCAGCCCGTGTAACCCGTAGTCCCGGGGGGGAGGAGAAACACAGCATTCCCCTCATCCGCGAACCGGCACCGATCTTCCAAGACGCGCCGCAGCGCCGGTCGCGAGCGAAGAACCGGGTCGCGGCCCTGCCTATCGGGACGAGGGCCTGGGACCGGCCCAAATGGTCCCGGCTCGAAGGCCGGGACCGAATCTTATCGCGAAAACTTCTTGTACTTGATCTTCTTCGGCATCAGCGAATCAGCCCCGAGCCGGCGCATCTTGTCCGCTTCGTAGTCGGAGAAGTTGCCCTCGAACCATTCCACATGGCTGTCGCCCTCGAAGGCCAAGATGTGCGTCGCGATGCGGTTCAGGAACCAGCGATCGTGGCTGATGATCACGGCGCAGCCTGCGTAATCCTCCAGCGCGTCCTCAAGGGCGCGCAGGGTCTCCATGTCGAGGTCGTTGGTCGGCTCGTCGAGCAACAGCACGTTGGCGCCGCCCTTCAGGGTCCGGGCGAGGTGGACGCGGTTGCGCTCTCCGCCCGACAGGGTGCCGACCTTCTTTTGCTGGTCGCCGCCCTTGAACGCGAAGGCCGCGCAATAGGCGCGGGAATTGATCTCGCGCTTGTTGAAATAGATGATGTCGTTGCCACCCGAAACTTCCTGCCAGACTGTGGCGCTCGGATCGAGGGCGTCGCGCGACTGATCGACGTAGCCGAGCTTCACCGTCTCGCCGACCGCGATCTTGCCGCCGTCCGGCGTCTCCTGGCCGGTGATCATCTTGAACAGGGTGGTCTTGCCGGCGCCGTTCGGCCCGATCACCCCGACGATGCCGCCGGGCGGCAGCTTGAACGACAGGTCTTCGATCAGCAGGCGGTCGCCGAACGCCTTGTTGAGGTGCTCGAACTCGATGACGTTGTTGCCCAGCCGCTCGTCGATCGGGATGACGATCTGCGCGGCGGCGTCGACCTTGTTGTTCTGCTTGGCGACCAGCTCCTCGTAGCGGGTGATGCGGGCCTTCGACTTCGACTGCCGGGCTTTGGGCGAGGCGGCGATCCACTCCTGCTCGCGCGTGATCGAGCGCTGGCGGGCCATGTCCTCGCGGCCCTCCTGCTGGAGGCGCTTCTGCTTCTGCACCAGCCAGGCCGAGTAGTTGCCCTCGTACGGGTAGCCCCGGCCGCGATCGAGCTCGAGGATCCAGCTGGTGACGTTGTCGAGGAAGTAGCGATCGTGGGTCACGATCAGGATCGCGCCCGGATAAGTCTTCAGATGGCCTTCGAGCCAGTTCACGGTCTCGGCGTCGAGGTGGTTGGTCGGCTCGTCGAGCAGGAGCAGCTCCGGCTCCCACAGCAGCAGCTTGCACAGGGCCACGCGACGGCGCTCGCCGCCCGACAGGGTCGCGACCGGCTGCTCGTCGCTCGGGCAACCCAGGGCCTCCATGGCCTGATCGACCTTGGAATCCAGCTCCCAGAGGTTGGCCGCCTCGATCTTGTCCTGGAGCGCCGTCATCTCGTCGGCGGTCTCCTCGGAATAGTTCATGGCGAGTTCGTTGTAGCGGTCGAGCAGCGCCTGCTTCTCGGCCACGCCCTCCATGATGTTCTGGCGGACCGACTTGTTCGGGTCGAGCTGCGGCTCCTGCGGCAGGTAGCCGACCCGGGCGCCCTGGGCGACAAAGCCCTCGCCGGTCCACTCCGTGTCGATGCCGGCCATGATCTTGAGCAGGGTCGACTTGCCCGAGCCGTTGATGCCGAGCACGCCGATCTTGGCGTCCGGGTAGAACGACAGGTTGACGTCCTCCAGGACTTTCTTGCCGCCCAGGTAGGACTTCGTGAGTCCCCGCATGTGGTAGATGAATTCGCGAGCCATCGCGGATCGTCCTCGGCGCGTTGTTCGGGGCTGCGCGGTGCGTGCCAGCGGCACGGGTCAGGTCCGGGGCCTTGGACCCGTCCTGTACGCGCGTTCCCCACGATATAAGAATGTCGCCGACCGAGTATCAGGCCCGCCGGGTACCGGCAAGGACGCCGGGCGGGCCGACCGCGGCTCAGGCGAAGGGATTGGCCACGGATTTGGGCGCCGCGTCCGGCGCCTCAGCCACCACGTCCGGCAGGTCGCCGGCCTCCAAGGCCTTCACGATGGCGTCGAGAGTGGCCTGGAGCAGGCGCGCCTGCGCCAGGCCGGCCTTGTCCCTGGTGAGGTCGAGGGCGCCGTGAAGGGCGATTCGGTCGGTCCCGTTCTCGAAGCTCAGGGCGCCGATGGTGCGGACCGACGCGTCGTCGGCGAAGGGCTCGAAGGCACCCGCCTTGGGTTTCCGGCGGCTCGGCTTGTCCTCTGGCATGGTCCCTCTCAGAAGATCGATCGCAGCAGGTCGCGCAGGACCTTGCGCGCGGCGCGGTGAAGCTCGTGGCCGAGCCAGTCCTGCCAGCCCTGCTCGGGCCGGGGGCGGTGCCCCTCCGAGCGCGCCCCGGCACGGGGGTCCGGCAGGGTCATCGCGCTGGCTCGGGCGGCGGGCGGCAGGGCCGGGAACACGTCGATCCCGGCCTCGCGGGTGAGGTCGTCGATCGAGACGGCGCGCCAGTCCCGGGCGGCGTCGTTGCGGGCGAGATAGGCCGCGGCCTCGCCGCTGGCCGGGTCGTAGAGCGCCTTGAACAGCTGGGTGGGCACCAGCACCCCGCCCTTGATCTGCTGGACCGCGGCCCCGGAGAAGATCACCCCGGTGACGACGAAAAGCGCCCCGCGCCGGCTCGCCAGCCGGCGGGTGCCCTCCTCGATGTCGGCCCAGAGCCCGCGGTTGAGCGTCCGGTCCTGTGGCACGATGTTGGCCAGGCTGAACGATTCGGCCTGGGCGGTCACGGTGGGCATGTCGCCCGCCGGGGCGAGGTGTCCGCGGTCGAAGCCGCTGCGGACGTAATCCTCCAGGGATGCGCGCTCGGCATCCGGCAACCGCGCCTCCTCGTGGAACGCGTCGTCGCGGGCGACCGTGCGGGCGTCGGCGACGCTGGCCCGGGTGAGGTGCTCGGCGGAATAGAGCGGCGTGCGCGTCACCCCCGAATGCAGGACCGCGAATGCTTCGAAGCAGAGTGGCACCGTGCGGGCGGCGAGCTTTGCGTTCGTCAGGACCGGCGCGAGCCCGCCGGCGAACAGGGCCGGGCAGGTCTCCTGGGATCGGGCCGGCGCCGACAGGGCGAGGACGGCCAGCGCGGCGGCACACCCCCCCCGGGGCAGCGCTACCAGCATACCCGCACCCGCCGGGGACCCTCCGGGGTCGGACGGTCGCGCCACGCGCAGGGGCGGCCGAGGCTCCCCGTGAAGGGCCGGGCGTCGCGGTCCGGACCGCCGGGCTGGACCCGCGGCGGGCAGGCGCCCAGGAAGTTGCACGGGAAATCGAGGTTGCCGTCCGGCGGTCGAGGACTGGCGTAAGCTTGGCCGGCAAAAGCTTGGCCGGCGGGGGTAATCGCCAGCATGAGCAGAATGATGCACAGACGAGCCGGGCTCAAGAGCGGACCTCATGTGGCGGTAAGGGCACGTGACTGGAAAAAACGCCGGTCGGACATTGATCGCGCCGCCGATCGTTCGTACGTGGCACTATCATGACAGCGACGGTCGGGTCGGTTCTAGCATGAACGCGTGCCCACCGGGTGCTGGCGTCGTGACGGCGAGACCCCTTTTTCGGAAGCCCGCGTGACGGGGCCGTTACCACACTCGAACGAGCGGATGCTTCCCTTGGCGATATCCTCTGACCACGCGGCGTTGCTCGACCGTATCCCGGAGCCTGCGGCGCTCCGGCAGCTTCCCGAATCCGAGTTGCAGGCGGTGGCGGACGCGGTGCGGGCCGAGATGATCGACGCGGTGTCGATCACCGGCGGCCATCTCGGCTCCGGGCTGGGCGTGGTCGAGCTCACGGTCGCCCTGCACCACGTGTTCGACACGCCCGACGACCGCATCGTCTGGGACG
>NZ_VRVA01000169.1:0-8488 GCF_008039945.1 Methylobacterium sp. WL64 | reverse complement strand
CCCCCGGGCTACGTGCCCCTGCGGAGGGCCCGCTTTCGACCGAGGATGCGTGAAAAATGGCTATGATACCAATGTGCCGAACCATCCTCGCCCCCTACTAGACCGTTAGGTTCCTCAGCCTTTCAGCTAGGCTCGCCGACGCCAGGTCGCCACGATTGAGGATCTGGCTGGCACCGCGAAGCTTGCTCCGGTCGTCTGCCGAGAACTCCCGGCCTGTCAGGACGAGCACCGGGATGTCCGCACAGCCGGGCACGGCCCGAACGCCTTCCAGGAAGGCGAAGCCGTCCATGACGGGCATGTTTAGGTCGACGATCACAACATCCGGCCTCGCATTGGCCACTTGCTTCAGGCCCTCCTCGCCGTTCGAGGCCTCTACGACCGACCAGCCGTCCTCCTCCAGGGTGGAGCGCATCGCCATGCGGGTCATGGCCTCGTCCTCGACCAGGAGCACGGTGCCACGCCGGTCGGGCTCCGCCAGCCTGAACTGGTTCACGATCTTGCCGAACCGAGCCCAGTTGACCGGCTTCAGCATGTAGTCCGAGGCGCCGAGGGACGCCGCCAGCTTGCGTTGGTCGACTGAGGTGACCATCACGACCGGGATCGGCGCCAACATCGGGTCAGCCTTGATCTGGCTCAGCACAGACCATCCGTCCACGCCCGGCATCATCACGTCCAGCAGGATGGCTCGCGGCCTCAGCTCCCGGGCAAGGTCAAGCCCGCTCCTGCCGTTCGTGGCCGTCCGTACCCGGAAGCCCTCGCGGTGGAGGAACCGCGTCGTGAGGGCGAGCTGATCCGTATCGTCGTCGATGACCAGGATGATGTCGCCCTCCGCCCCGCCATCGCCGATGACGTCCGGATCGGGCGAGGCCTGCTCGTCGACGGGTGGGACGTAGATCGCCGGGACGGTGAACGTGAAGGTGCTGCCCTGGCCGGGCACACTGGACACCGTGATGGTCCCGAAAAGGATGTCTGCGAAGGCACGCGTGAGCGAAAGACCAAGACCGGTGCCGCCGAAGTTACGCGTCGTGGAGGCGTCGGCCTGCTCGAAGCGCCGGAACAGGCGCGACACCTGTTCGGCCGTCATGCCTATTCCGGTGTCCGAGACGGAGAACGATAGCTGGTCGTCACCCGATGCGTCCGTCATGCGGGAGGCAGCAACCGTGATGGTACCCTTGTCTGTGAACTTGGCCGCGTTGCTCAGGAAGTTGAACAGCACCTGCCGCGTCTTGGTCAGGTCGGAATGCATCCGGCCCAGCCCGGGGGCGAACTGCATTTCCAGGCTGTTGCCCTTCTTGCCGACCAACGTCGCGACAGAACCCGCGACGTCGCGGATCATGTCCTCCACCGCGAAATCCTCGGCGTAGACCTCCATCTTGCCGCTCTCGACCTTGGACAGGTCCAGCACGTCGTTGATGAGCCCGAGCAGGTGGCGCGCGTTACGTTCGACCTTGCCGATGTCGGCCACGAGGTCCGACGCCGAACAGCCGTCCGCGATCTCCTCGCCCATCATCTCGCTGTAGCCGATGATGGCGGAAAGCGGGGTCCGGAGTTCATGGCTCATGTTCGCAAGGAAGTCGCTCTTCGCGGCGTTGGCCTGCTCGGCCGCTTCTTTAGCGGCCTCCGCCACGGCGTTGGCGTCGGTCAACGCCGTCTCCCTGTCGACGAGAATGTGGTTCGCCGCGTTGAGCCGCTCCAGGGTGGCTTCGTTCTGCACCACGGACCGGCGCAGCGCGTGGCAGATCCAAACCATGGTCGCGCCGACAGTCACGTACTGGCACAGCAGGGCCACGTCGACGCTGCCGAGCATCCCATCGCGCGTGTAGAACCACGCGGCGATCAGGGTGGACAACGACAGCGCAAACGTTCCGGCACCCCAGCCAAAAGCCAGGGTGACGACGAGCAGGACGGGAATATACAGCAGGAACGGTGCGACATGGGCCGGTGCCAGAAACCGGACGAACGTCATGGCGCCGACCAGCAGCAACGTGACGCCGTAATCCGTGACCGGCGAATGACGTCGGCGGGCGACCGTCCCGATCAGTTTGTGCAGGCTGCTCATGGATGGGGAGTGTCACGCCCCGGATGCTTTGGAAAGCGACCGGTTCTCGCCGCCGCTTGGTATCCGATAGAACGAAATTCGTCGCAGAACCTCCATTTTTCCCGGGAGAGAAAGACCCGCTTCCCGAATGAACGACTCGTTTAAACGGATCTTAGCGGTTCGATCCGGTCGGGCGCACGATCCGCCGTTCGTTATCGCGACGGGATCCAGGGCGGTGGTGACCGCCGGTTCCGTGCGGGGAGGTCGCAACTTCGACGAATGACGATGCTCGAAGCATGCAGCCCAGGTACAAACGTTTGGGCTCGCTAGGTTTTCCCTCGGCAAGGGGCTATGTCCACCCGAGCATTGCAGTGACCCTTGCCAAACGGGCGCGGGCACGAGGAATCTACGAATGGCGAACGAGGGAACCGCGGCCCTGGTACGGGTCGTATCCGAGGAAGAGGACGCGATCCTCACGGGATGGCTGAACCTTCTCAAGTCCGGCGGAGCGCTGCAGACGGGCCGCATCCGGGAAGCCGAACTCCAGACCCAGGCCAAGACGGTACTCGGGCAATTGCGCGATGCCCTGGCGTCCGGCAGCTCGAACGGGGACCTGGAGGCCTACGCGACCCTTCGCGATACCCTCGGCGAAATCTCGCGGTCCCGCGCCATCCAAGGCTTCACGCCGACCGACACCGCCAACTTCGTCCTGTCGCTCAAAGAGCCGATCTTCTCTTCGTTGACCCGGCTTCACGCTGATGACGCCAAGGCCCTGGCCGGTGGGATCCTATCGACGAGCCACCTGCTCGACCAGCTGTCGCTCCACACGATGGAGGTGTTCCTCCAGAGCCGCGAGGAGGTAATCGGGCGCCAGGGTCAGGAGATCGCCGAGCTGTCCACCCCGGTGGTCAGGCTGTGGGACGGCATCCTCGCCTTGCCGCTGATCGGCACCCTCGACAGCGCCCGCACCGGCGTCGTCATGGAGAACCTGCTCCAGGCCATCGTCGACGAGGAGGCGGAGATCGCCATCATCGACATCACCGGCGTGCCCACCGTCGACACCTTGGTGGCGCAGCACCTTCTGAAGGCGATCGCGGCGGCGCGCCTCATGGGCGCCGATTGCATCATCTCCGGCATCCGGCCACAGATCGCGCAGACCATGGTCCACCTTGGCGTGGAGTTGAACGTGGTCTCCAAAGCGACCCTAGCGGACGCCTTCGCCCTTGCCCTGAGGCGGACCGGCCGAACGGTGGTGCGCAAGCAACCCGTCGTCCCGTCGGCTTCCTGAGGACCGGGACCGCCATCATGGACCGCATCCCGATCCTCAAGCTCGGCGGCGTGCTCATCGTCACCATCCAGGTCGACATGCACGACCGGCTCGCCCTCGCCCTGGAGGAGGATCTGACGAACCGGATCGTCTCGACGGGCGCCCGCGGCGTGCTGATCGAGATCTCGGCGCTGGAAATCGTCGACTCCTTCATCGGGCGCATGCTCGACAACATCGCCGCCATCTCCCGCGTACTTGATGCCGAGACTGTCGTGGTCGGCATGCGCCCGGCGGTTGCCATCACCCTCGTCGAGCTCGGGCTCGAACTGACCGGCATCAAGACGGCCCTGAACGTCGAGCGCGGCATGGCGATGATGCAGGCCCGCCTCCACGAGGACGATGAAGACGGGAGCGCACGTGCCCGTCGCGAGGACTGAGACCCTTCCCATCCGCTCCGGCGATGACGTGGTCCGTGTTCGGCAGGCCGTGCGTGCGCGTGCCATCGAGGTCGGTCTCGGGCTCGTCGACCAGACCAAGATCGTCACCGCGGCCAGCGAGCTCGCCCGCAACGCCCTCGACTACGGCGGCGGCGGGGAGGTCCGCATCGATGTCCTGCAGGAAGGCATGCGCAAGGGCGTACGGCTGTCGTTCTCGGACAAGGGGCCCGGCATTCCCGACATCGAGAAGGCGTTGACCGATCACTATACCACGGGCGGCGGCCTCGGCCTCGGGCTGGGCGGAGCGAAACGTCTGTCCAACGAGTTCCATATCGAGTCGGCCGTCGGCGTCGGGACCCGCGTAACCATCGCGCGCTGGAAGTAGGCGATGATCAGCGTACCCGTGACGGAGGCCAGCCAGGTCGCCGAGGCCCGTCGGCGTGCGACCGGATTGGCACAGGGATTGGGGTTCGGGGAGACAGCGACCGGTCGCGTCGCCATCGTCGCGACGGAGCTGTCGACCAACCTCGTCAAGTACGGGGCTTCCGGCGAGATCATCCTGAACGCGTTCGAGGACGAGACCGGGACCGGGGTTGAGATCCTGGCCCTGGACAAGGGTACCGGCCTAGCCAATCTCGCCGATGCCATGCGCGACGGGCATTCGACCGGGGGAAGCGCCGGCAACGGTCTTGGGGCGGTGCGACGGCAGTCCCAGGCCTTCGACATCGTGTCCTGGCCTGGCAAGGGCACCGGGATCCTCTCCCGCCTCGTCGCCAACCCCACGGCCAAGGATGCGGATGCGGCGGTCCAGCCCTTCGCCGGCGCGGTGGCGGTGCCGCTGAGAGGCGAGACGGTGAACGGGGACGCGTACTGCATCCGTCGGCGCGGTACAGGATGGACCATCATCGTCGCCGATGGGCTCGGACATGGCCCTGAGGCAGCGAAGGCCTCCCAGGAGGCGGTGCGGCTGTTCCGCAAGTACGAGCACGAGGCGCCGGGCAACATTCTCGCCGCCGTCCATGCCGGTCTAGGCCATACCCGTGGAGGGGCGGTCTCTGTCGCCAGCTATGAGCCGGACAAGGGCTTGGTGACCTTCGCCGGCATCGGGAACGTCGCAGGAGCCATCGTGGGCCACGGTGAAACCAAGCGTACGGTCTCCCTCGCCGGGACCGCCGGCCATGTGGCCCGCCGCATCCAGGAGTTCGAGTACCCGCTTCCCGTCGGCGGACTGTTCGTGCTGTGCTCCGACGGTATCGGGACGAGCTGGTCGCTCGAAGCCTATCCCGGGCTCGTCGGGGCGCACCCGAGCCTCATCGCCGGGGTGCTGTATCGCGACTTTACCCGCGTACGCGACGACGCCACGGTCGTGGTCATCCGAGGAGGATCCTCGTGAGGTGGCCACTCCTCACCACTTCGATCGAACGGGAGGAGGACGTCATCGCGGTGCGCCAGCGCGTCCGCGGCCTCGGTGAGCGCCTCGGGTTCGGAGTGCAGGACCAGACCCGGATCGCCACGGCGGTCTCGGAGATCGCCCGGAACGCTTTGGGCTACGCCGGCGGCGGCAAGGTCGAGTACGGCGTCGACGACGGCAGGGAAGGACAATCCCTCGCAATCAGGATCAGCGACGCGGGGCCGGGTATCCCCGAGTTGGACGCGATCCTGGAAGGCCGCTACCGGTCGACCACCGGGCTCGGCATCGGCATCACGGGTTCGCGTCGCTTGATGGACCGGTTCGAGATCTCCTCGACCGTCGGACGCGGCACCGTCGTCACCTTCGGCAAGCTCCTGCCCGCCGGAGGCAAGTCCTTCACCGGGGCCGGGCTGGCCGCGATGGCGGACGCCGTGGCCCGGGCCCGCCCAGAGGACCCCAGCGCGGCGATGCGGGAGCAGAACCGCGACCTGCTCAGGAGCCTGGCGGAGATCGCCGAGCGCGAGGAAGAGGCACTCCGCCTCAACGCCGAGCTCGCTGAGACCAACCGCGGGGTCGTGGCGCTTTATGCCGAGCTTGAAACCCAGGCAGTCCAGCTTCGCGAGGCGGGCGCCAACTTGGAGAGCCAGGTCGCTGCCCGGACCGCCGAGCTTGCGGAGGCCAACGAGCGGCTTCGGGCCGAGGCCCTCGAACGCGGGCGCATGGAACATGATCTGCGGCAGGCCCAGAAAATGGAGGCTGTCGGCCAACTGACCGGGGGCATCGCGCACGATTTCAACAACCTGCTGACCGGCATCGTCGGGTCGCTCGACCTGCTGCAATCGCGCATGGCCAAGGGCCGCATGGAGAACATCGGCCGCTACGTCGAGACGGCGATGTCATCGGCCAACCGGGCGGCCGCGCTGACGCACCGCCTCCTCGCCTTCGCGCGCCGGCAGCCGTTAGACCCGAAGCCGACCGATGCGAACGCCCTCATCATCGGTATGTCGGACCTGCTGCGGCGGACCATCAGCGAGGCCATAGAGCTGCGGATCGAGACGGCGCACGGCCTCTGGCCGACGTTATGCGACCCGCACCAGCTTGAGAACGCGATCCTCAACCTCGCCATCAACGCGCGCGACGCGATGCCAAACGGGGGCTCCCTCACCATTCAGACCCGCAATGGTCATCTTTCCGAGAAGGTCGCGGACCCGAGGCCCGGCGACATGCCGGAAGAGTTCGTCTGCATCCGGGTGACGGACACTGGTACGGGCATGCGGCCGGAGATCATCGCACGGGCCTTCGACCCGTTCTTCACCACGAAGCCTCTCGGCCAGGGCACCGGTCTCGGCCTTTCGATGATCTACGGGTTCGCCAAGCAGTCCGAGGGGCATGCCCGTATCGAGAGCGAGGTCGGCGTCGGCACCAGCATCGGCATCTACCTCCCTCGATATCGCGGCGCCGGTGCCGAGGTGGCGACCGTGGCGGAGGTGCCCGAACTCCAGCGTGGCGAGGGCGAGATCGTGTTGGTGGTCGAGGACGAGCAGGTGGTTCGCGACCTTGTCGTCGAGGTACTCCACGACCTCGGCTACCGGACGCTCCAGGCCGTTGACGGTCCAACCGGACTGCAGGTCCTGCAGACATCCGCGAAAATCGACCTTCTCATCACGGATGTCGGCCTGCCTGGGTTGAACGGTCGTCAGATGGCCGACCAGGCACGTGAGACCCGCCCCGACCTGAAGGTCCTGTTCATCACCGGGTATGCCGAGGGCGCTGCGACCCCGACGGGGTTCCTCGATGTCGGGATGGCCATGATCACAAAGCCTTTCCCAGTCGAGACGTTGGCCGCACGCGTCAGCGCCATGATCGCGGCGAAGGCGTGACAGTGGCGAGGGGCAAACATCAACGAGGCCACTTCATTGGTAAAGCAGCCTCGTCCAACTCTAGGTTTTTAAAGCAAAACTTTGATCCGTAAAACAGATCATTGAGCCCGAGATCAAGATCACCAGCAGTATGCGGCCTGATTGGGCGCGGCATCGCCAATTCCAATCAGAAAGTTGATGTCGAGTTTGAGCGCCAACGATCGCTGAATTTTTTTATCTCATCAATCTTCGAAAAAGCGCCCGCTCTATATATTTACCGGTTGAAAGCAGACAGGCAGGAAACCACCCGACCCTGCCGTAGGTCACGGGCTTACCAAAGAGCCCATAAGCGGACGTTTCCGACTGCCGCAAAGGGTCGTCAGCGGTCCCCCGTTTATGTCTGCTTCCTGCATTCGCTGTCCGGAAGCGGACGGGCAGGAAACCTGAAGAGTTTCGGGCGCCGTCAGGCGTACGAAAGTCGTGGAAGAACGAACCCGCGGGATGGCGGGCGCAGAGTTATGGGGATTTTGGCAGACCGTCGTCCCCAGCGAGGGACGGAAGGCGCGTGATTACCAGCGCCTGGGTGCCTGAGCGCTCCTGGATTGCTCGGTCTCCGGTGTTTGCCGGAGCGCGACAGGTCGGGCGACAGGGTTTGTGAAGACCATTCTGGCGTTCGGCACGCGGAGAGGCGTGCCCCGAGATGCGCCTCCTCGGATGTGTGGTGGTGCCAGGCCATGCCGGGTCATGGCGTACACGCCCGGTTCGGCGCGGGGCTGAACGGCGGCCCACGCGGCTGGTACCAGCCTGCGAAGGAGCCGACGGTTCTCATGGGACCGCCGCAGCGGGGGCAAGGCGGTCGAGCGTCGGTCGCAGCGTCTCGGGTGTCCGGTTCAGGGTCGGTGGATCGCGGCGGGGCCGGTGTGCCGAGGATCGTGCGGATGTGGGCCAGAGCGTCCTTCCGGTTCGAGCCGGCGAGGAAGCCGTAGTGCCGGATGCGGTGGAAGCCGCGCGGCAGGACATGGAGGAGGAAGCGCCGGATGAACTCCGTGGCGGACAGGGTCATGACCCGCGCCTGCCCGGCCTCGGGGCGGCGGTAGTCCTTGACGCGGAGGCTGACGTTTTGCCCATCGAAGGCAAGGATGCGCCGGCTGGAGATGGCCACGCGGTGGGTGTAGCGCGACAGATAGGCGAGGACGGCCTTCGGTCCGGCGAAGGGCGGTTTGGCGTAGACGACCCAACGCTTCCTGCGCACCGGGGCGAGCGCGCGGACGAAGGCCTTGGCGTCGGAGAGTGGGGCCAGGGTGCCGAAGAAGACGAGCGTTCCGGCCTGTCAAACAGCGTTGAACATTGGTTCATCCGCAATTTCGGTGCTGCGGGATGATTCGGGCGTTGGTTCACGTGGTGGCCCGAGGGCAGTGCGATGCCGATCTCGAACCCGTCGTTGCCGTTGGTCCCGGACGGCCTGCACGTCGATGG
>NZ_VRVA01000168.1:0-8545 GCF_008039945.1 Methylobacterium sp. WL64 | reverse complement strand
CACGACGACACCCGCCACGGCACCACGACCTTGTTTGCCGCCCTCGACGTCCTGGAAGGCACCGTGCTCGGCCGCTGCATGCAGCGCCATCGCCACGGTGAGGTCATCCGTTTCCTCAACACCGTCGAGGCGGCAGTCCCCGCGGGCAAGGCGATCCACGTGGTGCTCGACAATTACGGCAGCCACAAGCACCCAAAGGTTCGCGCCTGGCTCACCCGCCACCCGCGATGGACCTTCCACGTCACACCGACTTCGGCCTCTTGGCTCAATGCCGTCGAGGGCTTCTTCTCCGCGCTGACGCGCCGTCGCCTCCGGCGAGGCACCTTCACCGGCATCGTCGACCTACAGGCCGCCATCAAACGCTACATCGGTGAGCACAACCAAAGCCCACGACCCTTCGTCTGGACCAAGCCCGCCGCCGCCATCTTCGACGCCCTCAATCGAGCCCCTGAACCATCCGTCTGAGTCAATGCACTAGGTCCTCGCGGGCGGGTGTTCCATCTGGTTGAACGTCCGATTAAACTGAAGTGTTGTGCCATAAGTCACCCTTATGCGAATCGCCCGGCGAAACAGCCGTCGCGCTGAATGTCCGCTATTGATGAGCGGCCGAGGCTCCTTGAGTGACCGGGATGGGCGCAAAGCCGAACGGCTGGTTTTGCACATACGATCTCAATCCATCGCCGGGTTTACCGTGGGTATTTCAGCACTTGCGGTGCGTAAAAAGCAAACGGCTCAGGACGTCGCGAGAAAACCCGCAAGGATAGCCAATCCAACAACCACCCAAGTCACGTAGTCGCCAATCAAGCCGCTATGAACCTGTTCCAAAAGTCGGGTCGGTCTCGATTGCGTTACGCGGACCGGCCTCGAAAGCCAGTGTGGCAGTTTATGGCGGCCGAGTGCGTAGGCCGCGACCACGAGTGCTAGAGCTAGGCTGAGCCAAGGCAGCCACTCAGGTCCGTGCCCCAAGCTGCCACCCTGGTGCATGAAGGCTGGTGTCGCTTTGGCGGCGAGGCGCGCGACCCCAGCCTCCGGTGCCGCGATGTTCAGGGCTAGCAGGACCAGACAGGGCGCCAACATCAGCCAGAGCGGGCGGTTGGCCTTCTCTCGCTCGGCTTCGCTCGGCGCCTGCGCCTCGTCGCCGGGATCCGGCCCAAGTCCAAGAAAGATCCGGCCGGCGGCGCGCAGGACCGCCGCACCGGTGAGCCCCGCCCCGACCACGGTCGCCGCGACTGCGAAGGGGTGGCCGCCGTCGAGGAGGGCGCCCTGAAGCACGCGGGTGCCCTGGTCGAGGAGGCCGAGCGGCAGGCCGCACAGCAGAAGGCCGCCGAGCGCCATCGCGATGCCGGCGGGCCCGATCCCGCGGCCGAGGCCGCGCAGGGCGATCTCGTCGATCCCGGCGCGAGTGGCGAGCAGGATGCCCGCCACCATGAACAGCGCGCCCTTCACCAGCCCGTGGCCGACAAGGTAGAGAAGCAGACCGCCGGTGCCGCTCTGCGACAGCGTTCCGATACCGAGCAGCATGATGCCGGCGTGGCTGATCGTCGAAAAGGCGAGCAGGCGCTTGAGGTGGCGCTGGAGTAAGGCCATCCAGCCTCCCACGAGCGCGGTAGCACTGCCGGCGCCGATCATGAACAGCGAGACCGCCCCGCGGACCTGTTCGGAGCCGGAGAACACCACCGCGGTCAGCTTGGCGAGCCCGAACAGTCCGAGCGAGACCATGGCGCCGGAGAAAATCACCGACACCGGGCTTGGGGCCACCGCGTGGGCGTCGGCGAGCCAGAACTGAAACGGGACCACGGCGGCCTTGATCATCAGCGCGGTGGCGACCAGGCAGAAGGCGCCGGCAGTCACCGGATCGCGCCCTGCATGGGCGACCGCGCGGGCCAGTTCCTCGAAGTCGAGCGTGCCCGCACGCGCGTAGATCAGCCCGATGCCGCCGAGCATCAGGAAGCCCGCGAGGCTATTGGTGACGGTGAAGTTCAGGGCGCCGGCCAGCGCCGATTCGTCGAGATGATAGGCGGTCAGCGCGAAGGCCGCGACGCTCATCACCTCGAACCACACGAACAGATTGAACAGGTCGCGGGTGAAGACGAATCCGACCATGGCCGCCAGGAACAGCAGCATCAGGATCTGAAAGTGGCCGTGGGTCTCCTCGAAGAAGCCCCAGGCGAAGACGAAGCTCGCGGCAAACAGCGTCCCAATGAACGCCGCGACCCAGCCGCTCGCGGCATCGACCGAGAAGCCGATGCCGAGCGGCATGCCCGCCCGCGGCGTCCAGCCGCCGAACCAGTAGACCAGCGGTGCGTCCGCCGCCCGCACGGCGATCAGGCCGCAGAGGGTTGCAACCGCGAGCGCCGTCAGGCTCGCGAGGATGTCGGGCCAACGACCGGGCATGAGGTGGGCCGTCGCGAGCAGGGCCGCGCACATCGCCAGCGGCAGCGCCACCGGAAGGGGCGGCAGCACCGCGCTCGGGATCCAGCCGAGCGAGAACCAATCCGGCATCAGAGCTGCGCCTCCGCGCCAGGTTCCTGACGCGCGCCGACGCGTCCGCCGCCGGCATTCTTCCGCATCGGTCGGAGCCGCTCCGGGTCGAGTGTGCCGCTACGCTTGTACACCTGCAGCGTCAGGACCAGCAGCAGAGCGGTCAATGTCGCGCCGACGACGATGTCGGTGAGCACGAGCGCTTGCATCACCGGGTCGACGGCGGGTGTGCCGGGCGGGTGGTCGTAGAAGATCGGAGCGATGGCGTCCCAGCGGTAGCCGATGCCGAGAAGCAGCACGTAGGTGGCCGATTGGCAGACCGAGAGGCAGCCGATCAGATGGATGTAGTTCCGGCTGGTGCTGATCCCGAACAGGCCGATGCCGAACAGCCATGCGGCAACCGCGTAGGGGAGCCAGCTCACGCGTCTTCTCCCTTCGGATCGTCCGATTGGTCGGGTTCCCGGGTCTCCTCCATGAATTCGAGGAAGAGCTGAGTGAAACCACCCGCGACGGCCGCCGCCACGCCGAGATTTTCCACCAGCATCAGGCCGCCGGAAAAGAGGTCGCGAAACGTGCCCAACGGCAGCACGTTCTCCATGAACGCGGCTCCGACCAGCATCGGCGCCAGGCCGCAGAGCACGAAGAGCAGCGCGCCGCCGCCTTCCATGACGTCGAGCCACCGACTGCGGACGCTATCGCGCCATCCGGAATAGCCTTCGCCGAGGTAGATCAGCAGGGTCGCGGACGCGAGGATCACGCCGCCCTGGAAGCCGCCGCCAGGCGTCACGGTGGCGTGCAGCACCACGTAGAGCCCGAACAGGGCAGTGATCGGCCCTGCGATGCGGCAGGCCAGGACCACCACCTCAGCGCGCGGCAGAACCCGACGGCCAGAGAGCCGAACTGCGCGGTCGGTAATCGCCTCGCCGCGGCTGCCGCGTAGGAGCACGACGGTACCGGTGATGGCGGCCAGCAGCATGAACTCCTCGCCCAACGTGTCGAGCCCACGGATGTCGAAGTTGATCGCGCTGACCATGTTGGCGACGTGACGCTCGGCCGGTGCGATCGCGTTGATCCGCGCGCCATAGGCCGCGATGTCGGCGCCGAAATCCGGCATTGCCCGGATCGCCGAGACGGCGCAGGGCACGAGGACGAGGCAGGCAAGCCCGAGCAGGACGAGGCGCCACCGTACGTTCATGCGTCCTCAGGAGATTTCTCGTGGTCACCGGGATCCGCCGATTGGCTCGGCGCAGCGGTCCGCACGGCGCTCAACGCCACCACGAACAGCAACGGTACGGCCGCGGTGCCGACGGCGAGTTCGGACAGTGCCACATCCGGCGCCTGAAGCGCGGTGAAGAGTACGGTCAGAACGAGTCCGTTCAGCCCGATCGCGAAGACCTGGCGGCGGGGCTCGCGGATCAAGACCACTGCCGTTCCGCTGGCGGCGGTAAGCAAGAACAGCAGGACGAGGATTACGCTCACGCCGACGATCCTTCCCGCAAGAGCAAGGCTCGGCCGACCACGTGGGAGAGTACTGCGCTCCAGGCGACCAGGAACGTCATCAGCACGGCGATCTTCAGAGAGCGGCCCGAAACCCCGTCCGCTACGAAAGCTGCCAGCGTAACCGACATACCCGCCGCCGCATTGAGGAAGGCGACCGCGTGCAAGCGGTCCAGCGCCCGCGGCAGCCGCAAAACGGCGAGGCAGGCGATCCAGATTGCCGCGACCGCCAGGCTGAGCAGGGTTGCGAGGATCGTCGCGCTCACAACCAGCGCTCCACGAACATTGCAAGAAGCAGAGTTCCCGGCAGCGTCAGCAGCACCAGGGTGAGGGCGAGGTCGGTCAGTGATGGCTGGTCGGTAGCGAAAGTCAGGAACGTCAGCAGGATCACCGCGATCGAGCTCGCTAGCTGGTAAGCTGCAAGGCGCTGCCCGATGCGTCCACGCCAACCGATCGCTGCGGCGATGGCAAACGGCGGAACGAGAGCTCCCGATGCCAAAATCCATGGGCTCATGTCGGCGTCTTTCGTGCCGGTTGGGTCTCCAAGGCATGGAGCACGACTTCTGATCGCCCGGGATCAAGGCGAAGGACATAGCTACGCGGCGCCAGAGAAGCGGCGAAAACACCGAGTGCCCGTTCAGTCTGCGCCTCCGCGCCGCTATCGTCCGGGGCGACCCGAAAGACCGACGCCATAGGTCGGATCCGGATCGACCCGGAGCCGGTGCCGCCGCCGATCGCTCGCATCAGCTCGAATCCGACCTGGAGGGTCTGTGCGGGCAGGTTCGCCACCGCGCCCGCCAAAGGGCGCAGCATGCCCACCCGTAGGCGGAAAGCCGGGTCGCCGATCCGCCCGACGCGCCGCGCCCAGAGCGTACCGAGACTGGCGCAGACCACGTCGGCGAGGCCCTCAGTCGCACTGATCGAACCAGCGAATACGCCGTAGACAGCGGCGAGGAAGATCCAGGTTGCGACAGCTGCGAAGGTCACGCGCGGCACTGGACGCTCCAGTCCAGCGTCGGAAATCTCTCCCGCCATCGAGGGCCCTCACCGAACCTTGGCGCTGAATGCGTGTCGACGTAGGCGTAGACCGCGGCCAACGCGGGTACAATGGCGACGGCTCAGTGCGGGATGGGCCTCGAAGATTTGTGATGCGGAGTCGGCCCCGAGCGTCCGGAGTCGCCTAGCGCCAACGGCACGGACCTCGGCATCGCGTTCCGAAACCGAGCCATCCGCCACCGGCGATTTTCACAGAACCGACCCCGGGGAAAGGAGTTGTGCGGGCATAGGAGTAAGCGATGTCGACGCTGACGAACGATGACCGCAAGTCGCTCTCCAAAAAGGATTTTGCCCTCCCCGACCAGAAGCGTTTCCCGGTCGAGGACAAAGCGCACGCCCGAAACGCCAAGGCTCGAGCCGCGCAATCCGAGAAGGCTGGCAATTTGTCCAAATCCGATCACGCGAAGGTCGACGCCAAGGCCGACAAGGTGCTGGGCAAAGACTGATCTCCCTCCTGTCTCCTGTCGCTGAGCAAACACGAGATCGTATGCCTGATTTGCTGCGACGCGCCGGGCCGCCAGAGCCGGTTCCGCATGTCGATCCTCCGCGCGCGTCCGACCCACGTTTCACCGAAGTCGTGCCTCACCACGCCCGCCTGGTCTCGCTCTACGACGAAGCGATCTTCAGCGAGGGGCCAACTTGGTGGCCCGCCCGGGACATCCTGGTTTGGTCAGATGTCGAGGGCCGCCGGGTTCTCGGCTGGCATCAAGACGGCTGCGTGCGGGTCGTGATCGACGCGACGCCATTCATCAACGGCAACACGGTCGACCGGGACGGCAACCTCATCCACTGCGAGCACGGCAACCGTCGATTGTCCCGCACAGCTCCGGACGGAAGCTACACGGTGGTAGTCGAAAGCTACAAGGGCCGCCGCTTCAACGCGCCGAACGACGTGGTCTGCGCCCCCGATGGCGCCCTATGGTTCACCGATCCCGCCTACGGCCTGCGCCAACCCAGGCAAGGGGCGCTGGCCGAGTCCGACCTTGGCCATCACAGTGTCTACCGCTTCGACCCGACCACCAGCGTGGTGCGGCGCATGACCGACCTCGGTCAGCCGAACGGCCTCGCCTTCGCGCGTGACGGACGCACGCTCTACGTCAGCGACACCTCTCGTACGGAGGGTGACGACGGGCACACGATCTACGCCTTTCCCGTGCGTAATGATGCCAGCTTAGGGGAGCGCCGGGTGTTCACCGAGATCGAACCAGGCGTGCCAGACGGCTTTCGTGTAGACCGACGTGGCTGGATCTGGACGAGCTCCGAGGCAGGGGTCCAAGTGTTCTCCGCTCTGGGGCACCGGCTTGGGCTGATTCCAACGCCGCAAATTTGCACCAACCTCTGCTTCTCACCGGGTGAGCGGCGATTGTTCGTCACCTCGAAGCAGCATCTCTACAGCCTCGATCTCGCTTGTCCTGCGGACTGAAATGAGATCAAGAAGCTGTTAGATTGCGTGCAATGCCGTTAGGGAACGGAACTTGCGGAGCACGCAGTGCGAAGAACGTAGGGCTACCGCCCAGCGGCCCCCGTAACCTTTTGCGTCCCGCCTGTGCCTACAGACTTGAAAGGCTAGCTGCAGGAGCGTCCGCTTACGGGATACTGCCGAGGTCGGCCGAATGGCGGCAATGAGCGTAAAAATGACGATACCTCATGGCTTGAGCGTAGTGCTTATCAAGAGCTATCACCACCTTCACCCGCGTTGACGGCCACTTCTGCGGCTCAGCCAGGGTGTGGTCCCATGCGGCGCCGGTCGTGCTCAATCGCGAACACATGGCTGTAGAGGTTGGCCACCCAGCTCCGTCCTTCCACTGTCAGATTCAGAAAGCGCACCGCGTCCTCGATGACCGGTTCGATCTTGCCCCAGAAGAATGTAGGATACCGCTCCGCGAGGTCGGCCGGGCTGGCATAGCCGAGTTGGGCGTCGAGGCCGACCTCGGCGAACTCGTGGAACAGCGCGTTCAGTTTGCGTGGGTAGAGCGGATCGCCGAGTTGCCCGATCAGGTCCGCCGCACGCATCAGGCCAGCTTCGGTCCCAGTCTCCCGGTGCTCATCGTCCGCGGGCACGGGGAAACGGGTCAACTCGATGGCCCGCATCACCCGCGGCGCATCGACGAGATCATGCGTGCCGAAGCGCTCTTGCACCGCCAGCTTCGAACGCTCGATGTGGTAGGGCGCCAGCGCCGCGTCCGAGGCACCCCGCGGCAAACCGATGGTCGTGCCCTGCGGGTCGATGACGAAGGCGTTCGCCCGGTCACCTGAGCAGACACCGCGCACGTAGCCAATGTCATGATACAGGGCGGCCAGGATCATGTGCAGCCAATCCTCCGGCGTGATGCCCTTGTCGAGGAACCGGCCGCGCAGGATGTCCTGAGCCACGAGGGTGACGAGGGCGGTGTGGTCGCCATCGTGGTAAAGCGCGTCGCTGCCGACGATGCGCTCAATGGTCAGACGTGCGGACGCCTCGATCACCTCGGCGAAACGTGGTTCACGACTGCCGAAGGTGCGCTGGTAGGTGACCGCGAGGTGCTCGCCCAGCGCGTCGGCCAGCATCTTCGTTACATCGAACATGACTGGACTCTCGCAAATCGTACAAACGCCCACACGGCCTGCTGTGTCGATCAGCATCATGACATCAAGTGAGCGGCGGCCCATATTGAGCAAGGCGCCCCGCGAAATGTCGGGGCGTCAGACTTCGGGGCAGGCTCGTAGGAACTCATAGCCGTCGTGGCTGCGCGCGCATTCCCCGGCTCGGCCGGTCCCGAGATCGAGGCGCTGGCAGGCACGATCGAGCGCGTCACTTTCCACAGCCGCGAGACCGGCTTCTGCGTGCTCAAGGTCCAGGCTCGGGGCAAGCGCGACCTCGTCCCGGTGATCGGGCATGCCCCCGCCATCGCGGCCGGCGAGTGGATCACCGCCACCGGCATCTGGCACACGGATCGGCAGCACGGCGTGCAGTTCAAGGCCGACACCCTCAAGGTCACGCCACCCACCGGGGTCGAGGGCATCGAGAAATACCTCGCCTCCGGCCACATGCGCGGCATCGGCCCGGCCATGGCTAAGCGCATCGTCGCGGCATTCGGCGAGGGCACGTTTGAGATCATCGAGGCCGAGCCGCAGCGGCTGCCCGAGGTTGCCGGCATCGGCCCGAAGCGTGCCGCCCGCATCATCGCTGGCTGGGCCGAGCAGAAGGCGGTGCGCGAGATCATGCTGTTCCTGCACGCCCACGGCGTTGGCACGGCACGGGCGGTGCGGATCTTCAAGACCTATGGCCACGACGCCATCGCGGTCATGACCGAGGATCCGTATCGGCTGGCCAAGGACATCCGCGGCATCGGCTTCAAGACCGCCGACGCTATCGCGATGAAGCTCGGGCTGACCCCGGAGGCACCGCAGCGGCTGCGCGCGGGCATCTCGTTTGCCCTGCAGACGGCGACCGACGGCGGACACTGCGCGCTCCCTGTGGTGGAACTGATCAAGCTCGCGAGCGACCTCCTCGGCGTCGAGGCGGCGCTGA
>NZ_VRVA01000167.1:0-8554 GCF_008039945.1 Methylobacterium sp. WL64 | reverse complement strand
TGTGGGAGGTGGGGGGATGGGAGGGCGCGCGGTCATTCATAGGGTTCTGGATGGCGCTCGGCTCGCAGGGGCGTTCGGTCCAGGTATGACACGCGCCCTTCCTTCCCCGCAAAGGCCGGCGGGTTCGGGGAACGCAGTCCGGATCCTTCCCGGCGGCAGGAGAAGCCGCATCGCAGCGGGCGCGCGCCCTCCCTCCCCCCTTTGCGGGCTGCGGGTCAGACTGGTTGGAAGACCCATCTCCCGAGGAGCGATCCCCCCTATCGGATGACCCGCGTCGTCATTCCTGGGGGCCGGAGGCGAGCCCGGACCCAGAACCGCTGTCGGCGCAAGGGTCGGCGCAAGGGTTGGACACGTCGGCGTCTCTGGATCCCGGGCTCCGCTGCGCGGCCCCGGGATGACGGCGCGCGGCCGTATCGGTCAGGTCTTCACGAGGGGAAGACCGAGCCTTCCGCCCTGAGCAGAGATCAAAATTCCGACCTGTCTAACCCGGAGCTCTGCCGCGGAGGGAGGCCCTGGAAGAGGGCGAGAGAGAAGGGCGACGGCTGCAGGACAGGGTTTCACCCGTCATGCCGGTCGCGCCTTGTCGGGAAGCCGGGTTCCCCTCTCCCGATGCGAGCCTCACGGCCGGCCCACCTCCCCCGCAGAGGGGGAAGGGAGAGGCGCGCCTCGGCTGCCGCCCTTTTCCGCCTACTCGGCGGCCGCGGCGGCGGTCGGGGGCTCGCGCTCCATCGTGCGGAAATTCTCCAGCTCCGACAGGAAGTTGCGGGCCCACCAATCCACGTCCTCGCGGGTCATGCGCTCGACCATCGGCTTCCACCGCGCCAGCCGCTCGGCCTTGGGCATGTACAGGGCGGAGCGGATCGCCTCGGCGACCTCGAACCGGTCGTAGGGGTTGATCAGCAGCGCCTCGGGCATCTGCCGGGCCGCGCCGGCGAATTTCGACAGGACCAGGACGCCCGGATCGTCCTCGCTCTGAGCGACCACGTATTCCTTGGCGACGAGGTTCATGCCGTCGCGCATCGGCGTGACCAGGCCGACCCGGGCCGCCCGGTACAGGCCGGCCAGGACCGGGCGCGGGTAGGCCTTGGTGATATACTGGATCGGCGTCCAGGCCGGGTCGCCGAGCGCGCCGTTGATCTCGCCGACCTTCTCGTTCACGTCCCGGGCGAGCTGCTCGTATTCCGGCACCTCGCTGCGGGATTTCGGGGTGATCTGGATGTAGGTGACGTTGCCGCGCTGGTCGGGATTCGAGGCGAAGAAGCTCTCCACCGCCTCCATTCGCTCGGACACGCCCTTGGAATAGTCGAGCCGGTCGACGCCGATCAGCAGCTTGCGGGTGCGCAGGCCCGCGATGGTCTCGCGCACCACCTTGTTGGCGTTGGCCTTCTCGGCCGCCTCCTTGAAGCCGGCGACGTCGATCCCGATCGGGAAGGCGCGGATCCGGGTGCGGCGCCCGTCGACCATCAGCGAGCCGCCGCCCAGCGGGATCGCCCGCTGGGTGTCGACCAGGTTGCGCTGCAGGTTCTGGACGTCGGCCTCGGTCTGCAGGCCGATCAGGTCGTAATCGACGATGGCGCGCAGCAGCTCGGTGCTCGCCGGCAGCGAGTTGAACACGTCGGCGGCGGGCCAGGGGATGTGGTGGAAGTAGCCGATCGGGTTGTCGAGCCCGAGGCCGCGCAGCTCGGCGGCCAGCGGCAGCAGGTGGTAATCGTGCACCCAGATGATGTCGTCGGGCTCGACCAGCTTGGCGAGCGCCCGGGCGAAGGTGCGGTTGACGCGGCTGTAGCCGGCGTAATCCGAGCGCGAGAACGCGCCGAGCCCCAGCCGGTAATGCATGATCGGCCACAGGGCCCGATTCGCGAAGCCGGCGTAATATTCCAGGTGGTCCTGCGGGGAGAGGTCGACGACGGCGTACTGGACCCGGCCGCGGTCGATCAGCGTCGGCTCCTCGGAGGGCTCCTCCGAGATGTTGCCGCTCCAGCCGAACCACAACCCCTCGTAGGCGGTGAACGCCTCCTTCACGGCGACCGCGAGGCCGCCCGCCGCAACCGCCTTCCCGCCATCCTCGGGGATGGCGACGCGGTTCGATACGATCACAAGGCGTGCCACGGGGGTCGGCTCCGGATCATGGGCGCGGTCCGCGTCGAGGACCTCGCCGCGCCTGCATCGGGACTTCTCTTATAGCAGAACGCGCGGAGTCCCTGCGCGATCCTTTGTCGAAGCAACCCAAGCGTGAAGCCGGGCGCGGGTCAAGTCGAGCACGCCGCCGCGCCGGACAGGATCGCCGCCCTGTCCGGTGCCGGCCGCCGGGTTCCGAACGCCTCCGACGCCCGTCCGGTCAGCCTTCGAAGGCGATGCGAAGGGAAGCCCCGAGCGTGTTGAAGAGCGGGCGAAGCGTCGCCGTTGTGCAAGCGTGGCGGTTCTGCCAGACCGCGCCTGAACGCCGGCTGAGCGGCGGCCGCGAACCCGCGCGGAGCGGTCCTTCGGGATCGGCCGGAACCGGTGACAGCCCAACCGGTTACTCAGCCATCGCGGGGGCCGCGGTCGCCGCAAGCGGCACCATCCCTGCGCCGCGAGGAGTGTTTTCGAGATGGCCGGCAACGAGTTCCCGCAGGACGCGCCGAAGGACCCGCTCAAGGATCCGCTGCACGATGGCCCCGGCGAGCGCGCCCAGTGGCGCGCGCTGCAGGGCGACGTCGAAGGTCTCGCCGACGAAGCCGCCGAGCGCGGCCGCGGCCTGATCGACGCGGCGCGACTCCAGGCCCAGGACTACGTCGAGCGGCGCAAGGGCGACGCCGCGCAGTCGGTCCACGAGCTGGCGCAGACGATCCGCAATTCCGGCCGCGACCTCGGCGACAAGCCGAACGTGCGCGCCTTCTTCGACAGCGCCGCCGACGGCCTCGAGCAGCTCGGCTCCTCGATCGAGCGGCGCAGCCTCGGCGACTTCTACGGTGAGGCCGAGGCCTTCGCCCGGCGCGCTCCGGTAGCGGTGGCGGTGGGGACCTTCGTGGCCGGCCTGATCGCCGCCCGGTTCATCAAGTCGTCGAGCCTGCCGCCGGAAGCCCCGGACGGCGACGCCCGCGACAGCTTCCGGGCCTGAGACCATGGCCCAGGGTCCTGATCCGCGCCAGACCGGCGCCTCCAGCATTCAGAGCCTGATCGGCGATGCGCTGCGGGAGACCAACGAGCTCGCCCGTAAGGAAATCGCGCTGTTCCGCGCCGAGATGGCGGGCAACGTCCGCCAGCTCATCGTCGGCCTGGCCTGCATGGTCGGCTCCGCGGTGTTCGCCGTGGTCGCCCTGCTGGTCCTGATCGGCGCGTTCGTGAAGTGGCTCGCCACCATCGTGGGCTCCGAGTGGCTGTCGGCGCTCATCGTGGGCGGCGTACTGCTGGTCATCGCCGTCGGCATGGCCCTGTGGGCGCGCAGCGTCCTGTCCCTCTCCACCTTGGCGCCGACGCGTACGACGCGCCAAGTGCGCCAGGATGCCCAGGCCCTGTCGGAGCGCGTGTCCGGATGAGTTCGATGACCGACCTCGAGAAGGAAATCGAGGCGAGCCGGGCTCGGCTCGACGACACGATCGACCAGATCCAGGGCAAGCTTTCGGTCCCGAACATCGTGGACGAGATGCTGGGCAACGCCCGACGCACACCGGCACTGAGTGGCGTCTACGACGGGGCCCTGGAGGCGGTGCGCCGCAACCCGGTGCCGGTCCTTCTGATCGCCGCCGGGGTGGGTCTGCTGTTCAACCGGATGGCACGGGATGCCGAACGCCGCCGGACCCAGGTCTCGGCCGAGCGCGTGGCCACACTCAACACCGGTACGGCCCGCGGCTACGACCCCGATCTCCCGACGGCGCGTCCGCCCCGCGATCCCCTCGAGACGACCGACATCTGACACCCGAACCGTGACGACCCGAGCCCGGCCGGAGAGCCGGGAGGGGCTCCACCCCCCAGGCGCCGCCGCGACGGACATCCGAGGACACCGCCATGACTGACAAGCCGAATCCGTCCAGCCTCCCCGATCAGCTCGCCGCCGCGGCGGGCATGCCGACCGGCTCGAGCGACAGCGGCCTGCGGCCCGATCCGGCCGGCCACGGCGACACCCGCCCGGCTCCCGGCGAGGCGGCGGGCGACTTCACGCTCCGCCCCGACCCGCGCGGGCTGCACGATCCGCTCCCGCACGGCGCCGCGACCCGGCCGATCGACGCGGCCGCCACCGCGCGGGAGAACGCCCAGGCGGCCGGCGAGCGCGCCAGCGATCTCGCCGGACAGGCCCGCCAAACCGTATCGGAGTTGGCCGACGACATCGGCGACCGCCTCGGTAGCGCCGCCGACCAAGCCCGCGCGCGGGCCGCTTCGGCCTACGATGACGCCCGGGAGCGTGCCGGGGCGCTGCACAAGCGCAACCTGCGGGCGCTCGACGACATCACCACCCAGGGGATCGACGGTCTCCAGCGCGGCCGCAGCGCGGTCGAGCGCTTCGTGGACGACAATCCGCTGCTGGTGGGCGTCGTCGGCGTCGCCGCCGGCCTGCTGCTCGGCGCGCTGCTGCCGCGCACCCGCCAGGAGGACCGCAACATCGGTCCCTGGGCCGACGAGGTCCGCGACCAGGGTCTGCGCTACGCCCGCGAGGTGACCAGTATGGGCCGCGAGTTCGTTCAGACCGCCCTCGACCCGGACAACCTCAACGCGGCGGTCCGCAAGGCCACGGATCCCGACGGGCATACGCCGCCGGAGAACGAGCGGACCGCACACAACCTCTGATCACGACGAGGAAACCGCCTGCTGGCCCCGAGGCCAGCGGGCGGTTTCTTTTACGCGCGATACAGCCCCGCATGCGTCTCACGGAGCAGGTTCTTCTGGACCTTGCCCATGGTGTTGCGGGGCAGTTCGTCCACGAACAGCACGCGCTTGGGGCATTTGAACCGGGCGAGACGCTCCTCCAGAGCCGCCAGCACGCCGGACTCGTCCGGCGCGTTCGCGCCGCCGACCACCACGGCTGTGACGGCTTCACCGAAATCCGGGTGTGCCAGTCCGATCACCGCGGATTCGACCACGCCCGGCAGGGCGTCGATCTCGGTTTCGACCTCCTTGGGGTAGACGTTGAAGCCCCCTGAGATGATCAGATCCTTGCCGCGCCCGACGATGTGGACGTAGCCCCGGGCATCGACCTTGCCGAGGTCGCCGGAGATGAAGAAGCCGTCCGGCCTGAACTCGGCCGCGGTCTTCTCCGGCATCCGCCAGTAGCCCTTGAACACGTTTGGGCCCTTGACCTCGATCATGCCGACCGCATCCGGGCCCAGCGCCGCGCCGGTCTCGGGATCGACCACCCGCAGGGATACACCCGGCAGCGGAAATCCGACCGTGCCGGCGACCCGGTCCCCCGTGTAGGGGTTCGAGGTGCTCATGTTGGTTTCGGTCATGCCGTAGCGCTCGAGGATGGCGTGGCCGGTGCGGGCCTGCCAGTCCCGGTGCGTCTCCGCGAGCAGCGGTGCCGAGCCCGATACGAACAGCCGCATGCCTTTCGCCGCGTCGGGGGTCAGGCCCGGCTCCTTCAGGAGGCGCGTGTAGAAGGTCGGCACGCCCATCAGGGCGGTCGCCCGGCCCATCAGGCTCAGGATCAGCTTCGGATCGAGGCGCGGCAGGAACATCATGGTGCCGCCGCTCGCCAGCACCGTGTTGGTCGCCACGAACAGCCCGTGGGTGTGGAACACCGGCAGGGCGTGGATCAGCACGTCGTCGGCGGTGAAGCGCCAGATCTCGACCAGCGTGCGGGCGTTCGAGGCGAGGTTGTCGTGGGTCAGCATGGCGCCCTTGGAGCGCCCGGTCGTGCCCGAGGTGTACAGGATCGCGGCGAGATCCTCCGGGCCGCGGGGCACGTCCGTGATATCCGTGTCCTGTCGGTCCGCGGCCTCGGCGGCGCTGCCGGTCCCCGCGGCATCCAGCGTCCAGGTCTCGCGGATGCCGGAGGCGGCTCCGGCGAGGGCGTCGCGCCGGCCCGGGTCGCAGACGAAGATCGTGGGCTCGGCATCGCCGAGGAAATATTCGATCTCCGCCGGGGTGTAGGTCGTGTTGAGCGGCAGGAACACGGCGCCGGCCCGTACGACGCCGAGGTAGAGGAAGATCACCTCCGGGCTCTTCTCGACCTGGACCGCCACCCGGTCGCCGGGCTGCACGCCCGCCGCCCGCAGGGCCGCCGCGTAGGCGCCGGAGCGGGCGATCAGGTCCGCGTAACTGTATCGGCGCCCGTCCGGCGTCTCGATCACGGTCTTGGCAGGATCCGGAACGCCGTCCCGGACCAGGGAGAAGAGGTGGTTCGTCATCGTGAGGCTTGAGCTATCACGGGCCATGGGGTTCAGGCAGCCATAGAACCGTTGGCGACCGCCCCGCAATCGCAGGCCGGCTCTCCGCCATGACGTTCACCGGGCGTCGATGCGCGAACCGAGATCCCCTTCAGGGTGAGGAAGCCCCCGGCTCACGCCTCGGCGAGCACCACGGCCCGCGGCGGCGGCAGCTTGGTGCGCAGCTCCCGGGTCACTGCCGGCGAAGCCGCCACGGTGCCGAGATTGGCGTAGGTCTCGTGGTTCTTCTCGATCGCCGCCAGGTCGTAGAGGTAGTTCACCATCAAGCCGTGCGACTGGGCCAGCCCCTTCTTCGCGGTGTCGCCGAGGAAGTTGATCCGGTCCAGCCGGGCGCCGTTGCCGAGGTGGAACCGGGCCACCGGGTCGAGCGGGCGCCCGCGCTCGTTCTTGGCGCGCAGGAAATAGGCGGCCGCGGCCGGGATCAGCGCCTTGCGCACCGCCTCGGCCCGGGCCTTGTCGGCGTGCCAGTCCGGATCGTCCAGGGCCCGCAGGATCTCCACATCCTCGGGCAGCAGCCCCTGCGGACTGTCAGCCCGGCGCTCCCGGGCGAGCCAGGCCGCGAAGCCGGGCACCGGCGAGAGCGTGACGAAGGTCTTCAGCGAGGGCACCTCGCGGGTCAGATCCTCCACCACCTGCTTGATCAGAAAATTGCCGAAGGTGACGCCGGCCAAGCCCTTCTGGCAGTTCGAGATCGAGTAGAAGACCGCCGTGGTGGCCGCCCGCGGCTGCAGCGGCTTGCGTTCCTGCGACAGGATCGGGGCGATCGCCGGGGCGACCTGCTCGGTGAGCGCGACCTCGACGAAGATCAGCGGCTCGTCGGCCAGGGCCGGGTGGAAGAACGCGAAGCAGCGCCGGTCCGGCGGCTCGATCCGGGCGCGCAGGTCGTCCCACCCGGAGATCGCGTGCACCGCCTCGTACCGGATGATCTTCTCGAGGATATGGGCCGGCGTGGTCCAGTCGATGTGCCGCAGCACCAGGAAGCCCCGGTTGAACCAGGATGCGAACAGGTGCTCGAAATCGGAATCGAGGCTGTCGACCGCGTCGAGCACCACTGGGTCCGCCTCGGCCCCGGTGCGCAGCGCCTTGCGCAGGTCGAACAGGTCCTCGCGCATCCGCACCAGGCTCAGCGTGCCGCCGCGGGCGAGGTTGAGGCGGCGAATCAGCTCCTGGCTGCGCGGCTCGGCGGCCTCGTGCAGGGTGCCGAGGCGGGCGCGGGTCGGATCGGCCCTGTAGGCGGCGATTGCCTCGTCGACGGCGGCGTGGTCCGCGTCGAAATCCAGCGCGATCGCCCGCAGGAAGGCATGGCGCTCCGGCTGGCCGAAGCTGGCGTAGCGGTCGAGGATCAGCCGCGCCAGCGCCACCCCGGAGGCCTCGCCGCGCCGGGAGATCAGGTCCTCGCACAGCTTGACCAGCTCGCCCGCGCTGGCACGGCCGCCGATCTCGCCGCGTCCGATGCCGATCAGGTCGCGGCCGCGCTCGCTGATGGTCTGGAGCAGGTCGCCGAAGAAGGAGATCGCCGCCATGACCCTTGCACTGACCCCTGTCGGACCTGACGTCTCTCCGGACCCGTCCGCCGGTCTGCGGAGCGGGACGCCCTCGTCCCGTCACGCAGGGACACGGCGGTTCCCGGCTCCGTCCGCCATTCTATGGTGGCGCAGCCGTCCCGACCAGAGCTTGAGCGGTCGCACGAACCAACGAACGCCCACCCTGCAACTCGAAGACGAACACCGTGTGACGGGTGGAACCAGGGGTTCGCTAAGCATCGTCCCGAACGACGGCGTTCGGGGAGAATGCGACGCGGACCCTCAGAGGCGCTCGGCCAGGGTGGCGAGGTCGGCCCGCTCCCGCCAGTCGCCGAGGCCGTGCTGGCGGGCGAAGCGGAGTTCGGCCGCCCGGAGCGCACGTTCCGGATCGCGGGCCCGCGTGATCTCGACGGACCCGATGGTGAAGGGCACCCCGAGGATCTCCCGGGCGAACTCGACGCGGTAGTTCGGCATCCCGTACTCCCTGCTGCAGCGGTTCCGACGTCGCCATGCGGAACGAAACCAGCCCCAAGACCGTATCCGGATGAGGAGCCCCGGTCGGCTTCGGCTGGGCTTCGGCCCTTGGGACGCGACCGGCAGCGCTTCCGCTGCGGACGGCCTGAACCGCGTCGACCGGATATGGTGCGGGGGCGCGGGCCCGTGAAGGGG
>NZ_VRVA01000166.1:0-8557 GCF_008039945.1 Methylobacterium sp. WL64 | reverse complement strand
GGGCGGGGCCGGGGTCGGGCGGCTGCTGGGCGAGGGCCGCTCCTGAGAGGGCGAGCAGGATCGTCAAGGCGAGGGCTGGGCGCATGCTCGGACCGTGTCGGCCGCGTCTGGCGCGGCAGACGACTGTGGTCTCGGCTCGCGGGCTCGGTCAACCGTGGCTTTGGTCGCGGGCGGGGCGGCTGATTCCACAGGCGTCCACAATCATCCACAGGCCAAGCTGCTGGCCCGGCGTCCGATTCAGGTGACCCGCTGAAACGGTTTGAACATGTTCCTGTTATGTTCTTATCGTCCGGCATGATCGGAGCACGCGGAGATGGGGCTGGACCCTGCGAACCAGACCGGGCGGGATCCCGCGCCGGGCAGCCCCCGGGAGCGGCTGGCGGCGCTGCGGGCGCGCCTGTCCGCGTCGGCCGGTCCGGCAGCCCCGCCGTCGGTCCTGTCCCTGGATCTGCCGGCGATCGACGCGCACCTGCCCGGCGGCGGTCTGGCGCTCGGGCCGCCGCACGAAATCGCCCCGGCCGAGCCTGCGGACGCGATCGCGGCCCTGAGCTTCGCCCTGGCGCTCTGTGCCGCCCGGCTCGCCCGCACGCAAGGCGCGGCGCTGATCGCCGCCGCCCCGAACCAGCCGTTGCCCCACGGGCCCGGCCTGGCCGGCCTCGGCCTGGATCCGGCCCTGCTGCTCCTGCTGGAAGCGGGCGGCGACGCGGAGGTGTTCCGCGCGCTCGAGGCGGCGCTCCACGCCCGCACCTTGTCGGCGCTCGTCGGCCTGGTTCAGGACGGCCTGCCGCTGAAGCCGGGCCGGCGCCTGCAGCTCGCCGCCGAAGGGGGCACGGAGGGCGACGGGCCGCCGCTCGTGCTGATCCTGCGGCCCGCCGAGGCCGGGCTGCCCAACGGCGCCGCCACCCGGTGGCGGATCGCCTCGGCTCCGGCCGCCCGGGACCGGTTCGGCACCCTCGACAACCCGCGCTGGCGGGCGCGCCTCGATCGCTGCCGCAACGGCCGGGGCGGCGACTGGCTTCTGGAGTGGGACCATGCCGCGCATCGTCTGCGTCTGCCTGAGCCATTGGCCCGTGACGCGGTTGCGGCGGGCCGGTCTCGCGCCTGACCGGGGCCCGCTCGCGGTGGCGGCCGAGGGGCCTGGCGGCCTGCGGCTCCTCGCCCTCGACCCGGAGGCGGGTGCCCTCGGCTTGAGGCCCGGCGAACTCCTGGGCCGGGTCCGGGCGCGGATCGGCGTGCCGCTCCAGGTCTACCCCGCCGATCCCGAAGCCGACCGGGCGGCGCTGCTGCGGCTCTGCCGCTGGGCGGAGGGCTACGCCCCCGGGGTGGCGCCGTTCGGGCCGGCCGAGGCCGCGGACGGGTTTTACGTCGACGTCGCCGGGGCGAGCCACCTGCGCGGGGGCGAGGCCCCCCTCGTGGACGACCTCGCCGGGCGCCTCGCCCGGTCGAAGATTCCCGCCCGGATCGCGCTGGCCGACACCCCCGGCGGCGCCTTCGCTGTGGCCCGCTTCGGCGCCGCCGACCGGGTGGTCGTACCCCCCGGCGAGGCCGCCCGGGCCCTCGGGGGGCTGCCCGTGGAGGCCCTGCGCCTCGATCCCGGCACGGTCTCGGGCCTGAGGCGGCTCGGCCTGCGCCGGGTCGGCGAGATCGACGCCCTCGCCCGGGGGCCGCTGGCCCGCCGCTTCGGCGAGGCCCTGCTGCTGCGCCTCGACCAGGCGATGGGCCGCCGGCCCGAACCCCTGGCGCCGCTCACCGAGGAGGCCGCGTACCGGGCCGCCCGGGGCTTCCTCGACCCGATCGGCCGGCAGTCGGACATCGTCGTCACCGCCCGGCTGCTGATGGCGGAGATCGCCCCCCGGCTGGAGCGCGACGGGGTCGGCGCCTGCGCCCTGCGCCTCGTCCTGCACCGGGTCGACGGGGTCACGCGCGCCCTCGATCTCGGCCTGTCCCGGCCCGAGCGCTGTCCCGAGCGCGTCGCCACCCTGGTCTCCCTGCGCCTCGACCGCCTCGGGGCGGCTCTCGACGCCGGCTTCGGCTTCGAGACCGTGGCGCTCACCGTCACGGTGACCGGGCCGATGACGGCCCGCCAGACGGATCTCGGGGCGTCGCCCCAGGGGGACGGGATCGGAGTCCTGGCCGACGCCCTGGCGCAGAGGCTCGGCCGGCCGCTCCTGCGCCTCGGGGCGCGGGCGAGCCACCTCCCGGAGCGCGCCGGCCACACCCTCCCGTGGACTGCAGACCCGACGCCCTGGCCGGACCACCTCCCGCCCCGGCCCCTGGTGCTGTTCCCCCGGGGCGAGGCCGCCCTCGACGTGCTGTCCACGGTGCCCGAGGGACCGCCCCGGCGCTTCCGCTGGCGCGCCCGGATCCACGCGATCGTCCATGCCGAGGGGCCGGAGCGGATCGCGGCCGAGTGGTGGCACACGCCCGGCGCGCCCGCCGCCGGCAGGGATGCCGACGCGGCGAACGGGGGCGCCTCCGGCCAGGCCCGGGACTATTACCGGGTCGAGTGCGCGGCCGGCCGAAGGCTCTGGCTGTACCGGGACGGGCCGCACGCCCCCGGCCGCCCGGCCGCCTGGTTCGTCCACGGGGTGTTCCCATGAGCGATCCCGCCTACGCCGAACTCGCCCTGACCACGAACTTCTCGTTTTTACGCGGCGCCTCGCATCCGCAGGAATACGTCGTGCAAGGCGCAGCCTACGGGCTCGCCGCGATCGGGGTCGCCGACCGCAACACCGTGGCCGGGGTGGTGCGGGCCCATGCGGCGGCCCAGGCCCTCGCGGCGGAGGGCGTGGCGATCCGCGTCCTGCCGGGCGTGCGCCTCGTCACCGAGGACGGGTTCGAGGCCGTGACCTATCCGGTGGACCGGCAGGCCTGGGGCCGCCTCTGCCGGTTGCTCACCCAGGGCAACCGGCGCAGCCGCAAGGGCGCGTGCCAGTTCTCCTTCGCCGAGATGCTGGAGGCCGCCGAGGGACAGATGTTCATCGCGATCCCGCCGGGCCGGCGCCCGCGGCCCCCGGACGGCTTCCTCGGGCGGCTCGAGGCCCTGGCCGCCGCCGCGCCGGGCCGGACCTGGCTCGGGGCGAGCCATGCGCGGCGGGGCGACGAGCGCCGCCGTCTCGGCCTCCTGGCCGAGCTGGGGGAGACCTACGGGGCGCCCATGGTCGCGATCTCGGATGCGCTCTACCACCATCCCGACCGGCGCCCGCTCCAGGACGTGGTGGCCTGCATCCGCGAACGCTGCCGGATCGGGGAGGCCGGCTATCGGCTGGAGGCCAACGCCGAGCGCCACCTGAAGCCGCCCTCCGAGATCGCCCGGCTGTTCGCCGACCATCCGGAGGCGCTCGCCCGCACGGTCGAGATCGCGCAGGCCTGCACCTTCTGCCTGTCGCAGCTGCACTACGAGTATCCCGACGAGCCGGTGCCCCCCGGGCGCACGGCCCAGGAATACCTGGAGGAGAAGACCTGGGAGCGGGCGCGCTGGCGCTATGCCGGCGCCGTCCCGGACTCGGTCGGGGCCACGCTCGGCGAGGAGCTGCGGCTCATCGCCAAGCTGGACTACGCCCGCTACTTCCTGACCCTGTTCGACGTGGTCGAGTTCGCCCGGAGCCGGGGGATCCTGTGCCAGGGGCGCGGCTCGGCGGCCAATTCCGCCGTGTGCTTCTGCCTAGGCATCACCGCGGTGGACCCGTCCAAGCACCGGCTGCTGTTCGCCCGGTTCATCTCCGAGAACCGGGGCGAGCCCCCCGACATCGACGTCGATTTCGAGCACGAGCGGCGGGAGGAGGTGATCCAGCACCTCTACCACCGCTACGGGCGGGAGCGTGCCGCCCTCTGCGCCACGGTGATCCACTATCGTCCGCGCATGGCGATCCGGGAGGTCGGCAAGGTCTTGGGGCTCACCGAGGACGTGACCGCGGCGATCGCCGACACGGTCTGGGGCTCCTGGGGCAAGGACGTGCCGGACAAGCACGTGCGCGAGGCCGGCCTCGACCCCGACAACCCGGTGCTCCGGCAGGCGCTCGACCTCGCGCACCAGCTGATCGGCTTCCCCCGCCACCTGTCGCAGCATGTCGGCGGCTTCATCCTGACCCGCGGGCGCCTCGACGAGACCGTGCCGGTGGGCAACGGCGCCATGGCGGACCGCACCTTCATCGAGTGGGACAAGGACGACATCGACGCGATCGGCCTGATGAAGGTCGACGTGCTGGCGCTCGGCATGCTGACCTGCCTCAAGCGCGGCCTCGATTTTCTGGAGACGGACCACGGCGTCTTCTACGAGACCCTGGCCGACCTACCCCGGGAGGATCCCGACACCTACGCGATGCTGGCGAAGGCCGATTCCGTCGGCGTGTTCCAGGTCGAGAGCCGGGCGCAGATGTCGATGCTGCCCCGCCTCAAGCCGAAGGAATTCTACGACCTCGTCGTCCAGGTGGCGATCGTGCGCCCGGGCCCGATCCAGGGCGACATGGTCCATCCCTACCTGCGCCGGCGGTCGGGGCAGGAGCCGGTTGTCTATCCGTCGCCCGACCCCGCCCACGGCGATGCGGACGAGCTGAAGGAGGTCCTGAAAAAAACCTACGGCGTGCCGCTGTTCCAGGAGCACGCGATGCAGATCGCCATCACGGCGGCGGGCTTCACCCCGGCCGAGGCCGACGGCCTGCGCCGGGCGATGGCGACGTTCCGGCATGTCGGCACGATCGGCGGCTTCGAGCAGAAGTTCGTGGGCGGGATGACCCGCCGCGGCTACCCGGCGGATTTCGCCCAGCGCTGCTTCGCGCAGATCAAGGGGTTCTCTACCTACGGTTTCCCGGAGAGCCACGCGGCGAGCTTCGCGCTCCTGGTCTACGCCTCGGCCTGGATGAAGTGCCGGCACCCGGACGTGTTCCTGGCCGCGATCCTCAATGCCCAGCCGATGGGCTTCTACCAGCCGGCCCAGCTGGTGCGGGACGCCCGCGCCCACGGGGTCGAGGTGCGGGGCGTCTGCGTCAACGCCAGCGCCTGGGACTGCACCCTGGAGCCGGCCGGGGATCCGAAGCTGCACGCGGTGCGTCTCGGCCTGCGCCAGGTGAACGGCCTGCCCGAGGCCGCGATGCACCGGCTCGTCCGGCTTCGCGCCAACGGCTATGCCAGCATCGAGGGCCTGCAGGCGGCCCTCGCCTTGCCACGCAACGCCTTGGAGCGCCTGGCCGAGGCCGATGCGTTCCGGTCGCTCGGCCTCGATCGGCGCGCGGCCTTGTGGATGGTGCGGACCCTCGAGGGCACCTCGGCCCGGAGGGCGGCCAAGGCAGACGGCACCGAGCGGCGCGGCCACCTCCTCGACGCGCCGCTGCCGCTGTTCGCCTGGCACGCCGACGACGGCCTGTTCCGGCACGAGCCGAACGTGGACCTGCCCTCGCTGCCCCTGTCCGAGGCGGTGGCCGAGGATTACGCCGCCACCGGCCTGTCCCTGCAGGGGCACCCGGTCGCGTTCTTCCGGGGCCGGCTCGCCCGGATCGGCGCGATCCCGGCCCGGGCCCATCAGGACCCGGCCCTGCCCCAGGGCGCCCGGGTCACGGTGGCGGGCCTGGTGCTGATCCGCCAGCGGCCGGGCACCGCCAAGGGCGTGGTGTTCCTGACCCTGGAGGACGAGACCGGCATCGCCAACGTGATCATCTGGAAGACGGTGTTCGAGGCGAACCGCCGGGCCGCCATGCAGGCCCGTTTCCTCGCCGTGCGCGGCCGGGTGCAGCGAGCCGAGGGGGTGGTCCACTTGGTCGCCGAGGGATTTCGCGATCTGACGGAATCCCTGCGCGACCTGCGCGCCGCCGGGATGAAGCTGCCCCCCGAGACCACGGATTTCGGGGCGCCTCAGGACCGGCGGGCGTATCCGAGCCGGGATTTCCATTGAGCGTTCGACCGAGGACGCCCGCCGCGAACGCGCGCGCAGCGACGCGACCGAGCGGCGGATGACAGACGCTTGGCAGCGCCTGCCGGCGACCCGATCGAGGCGTACACGGTGCTCCTAGGATCTGCCGAAAAGCGGATAGGGGCCCCGATCAGCCTCGACCAAGTGGACCCGCATCGAGTTGTTCGAGGATCCGCGTCAGCGTCGCACGATTGTTTTTATCGTCTGCGTTTTCGAGTGCATCTTCCAACACGAGCCGGATATCCTCGGCCTCGACTTTCTCCATGTCCCAGTTCGGGTAAAGACGCTCTCGTTCTTCTTCGCTCTGGCTCAGCGAAACGATGTCGTGATGCCGCTTGTCGCGATGCAAAATCGCGATCAGGTTCTGGATCTTGGCGGCCGGCCCCTCGATCCACTGGAAGAAGACGCCGCTGCCGAAAACCAGCACCCCGGTGATGCCGTGTTCGAAATTGTTGCGCTGGGCCGTCTCGACGATGCGGCAGACTTCGGCGTCGTCAACGCCCTCGGCGGCACGACTGCAATAGACAAAATGGTAGAGTTTGGGCAGCGCAGCTTCGTCTAACTCGACGCCGCGCGGGATGCCGTATTCGTCGAACATGAGTAAGCTCGCTTGATGTGTGACACTGTAATCAAGCCGCGACCTCAATCGGACCCGCGCCCGCATATGCGGGGCGGTGCCGGTCCAATCCGGTCGAGACTCATACGTTGCGGATCGCTCAGCGGTTCATGAGTCGCGAAGCGCGTCGCCGCGTTCGGGTTCGGCCGCAAGCCGCTCGAAGACTTTCAATGCTTGCACAGGAGTGGCCCGGTCTATCGCGCCGTTCGCGACTTCAGCTTGTGACCACATCCAAGATCGGGCCGGATCGTCACGCATGGCCCAGCGCGGGAATAATCGGTCCGTCACAGTGTGATAGGACAATCGCCTGATCTCCAAATGCCGGTCGTCCCGTAAGATCCGAGCATAGGTGTCATCCAGCGCTTCGGCCGAGCCCTCCAACAACTGTATGTAGACATCGGCCCTACAGATGAGGGCGCCAGTGATCCCATCTCGCGCGTTGCATCGCCGCGATTGCGATAGGATGCCGTTGAGCATCGCTTGGTCAAACCCAAAGGGGCGTGAGGCATAGATGAGCTGAACGACAGACATGGCTGCTGGATCCTATCGGGCCGTCGGATTGGTTCGGATCGGTAGAGAGATCTACGTTCGGTCGTTCGCAGGCTCGAAGGCGGATGTGAGCAATCTCTGCGCGAGCAGAACCGCGGTGGGTGCATCGACCGCCGAGGCATCGGCGCCGACCCGTTCGACGTATTCGGGATGCTCCAGGAAGACGGGTCCCCCGACCATGACGCCGATCGAGGGGTTGAGCGACGCCCGTCGTACCGCCTGGATCGAGGCGGCGAGTTGATCGAGATGGCTCTCCCGGCTCAGCGTCAGACCCACGACGCCGAACCGCTCCGAAGCGACGAGATCGGCGATCTCCTGGGGGCTGGAGGCAAGCCCGCTATCCGCATGCCAGCCGGCCTTCCGCATGAACTGTTCGACGATGGCCAAGCCGAAGGTGTGAAGTTCGCCCGGTGCTCCCATCAGGAGGATGCGGCGACCGCTATCGTAGGGCGCGACGCCTCCGTCCGTGCGGAACGTGGCCAACAGGAACTGGAGTTGGGCGAGGCCGGCCGTGACCTCGATGAAGTCGCACAGATCGTCGTCCCACATGCGCCCCAGCAGGGCCGCCGAAGGTGCCAACAGGTCGAGGAACAGGTCGTCGACGGAATATCCCTTGGCCGTCAGGGCGGTGAAGGCGTCCATGAGGGCCGTGACGTCGTGCCCGAGGATCAGGTCCGTGAAGCCCGCGACCGTTTCCGCTTCCAGCTTCGGCAGGACGTCCGACCGGACCTCCCTCTCGCCGCGATCGACCAGCATCATCCGCGGGATGATGTCCGTCTGAACGATGCGGCCAAGCGCTAGGGTCCGGTGCCGTGCCTCGTCGACGGATCTTCGTCGTGCATAATCCTCCCGGGCATACGCCGCTTCGGCGATCCCCTCCGTGATCAGATCGGCCCACTCTCGGTGGGGTGATCCCTGATCCAGCATTGCCTCCTCCCCATGGTCCGGGGTTGGCATCCCCGTTTGTTATTGACCGTCGTCGGCGAGTACGGGGCGCAGGAGAGACGCAAATGCGCGCGTTGTAAAGGAGACGACTCTCCTACCGCGCTCGCCCGATATCAGCAGTTTACGGCGGGCAGAGAAGTACAGCCGTCAGGCGGGAGATACAGGTCTTCGAACGTCCGCCCCTCGTCGACCGCAGCCTCGGGCGGACCGACTGCTCCCCAGCCGTTGTAGACGGCACCAAACGTCGGATCCCGTCTCGGCGCATGAAGACGCAGACCCATCGACCGCCACGCCGCCCTTGACAATGTTCCTATTTTGTGCTCATTAGCCGTCACCTGTCCTTCGGCGCTGTGGGGGTGACTCCACGGCGCTCCTCGGGGGTCCGTCCGGTGGCTGACCGGCGGGCTCGGGGGACGGGGCGATGCCCGCGTCGGTGGCTCTCAGCCGCCATCGCCCCGGGCGGCGTGCCGATGCAGGGCGTGTCTCGGATACGGGCGTGAAGATCGGGCGGTAGTCTGCCCGGCGGGGTGCGGAAATGCCCC
>NZ_VRVA01000165.1:0-8876 GCF_008039945.1 Methylobacterium sp. WL64 | reverse complement strand
GTTGCCGGCCACCGCCTCGGCTTGCTCGCGGATCGCGTCCATCGCCTTGGCGGTGTCGGAGACCGCGCGCAGGCCCTGCCGGGAGGTCTGGGCCGTGGCCTGGGCGGTGGCGATCACCTCGGTGGCGCGCTTGCCGATCTGGGCGCCGGAATGGGTGATCTCGTCCATGGTCGCGGCGGTCTCCTGGACGGCGGCGAACTGCTCCTCGACGGAAGCCGCCTGCTCCTGGGCGGAGGCACGGATCTCGGCCGCGGCGGCGTTCAGGTCCGAGGTGGCGGCGCGGTTGGTCCGGGCTAGATCGGACAGGTTGGCCACCATCGCGTTGAGGCTGCGACCCAAGCTGCCGATCTCATTGTGGCCGCCCGTCCCGAGTGTGCCGGTGAGGTCACCCTCCCCGACATGCTCGACGAAGTTCATCACGCGCACGAGTGGACGGACGATCAGGCGATTGATCGCGATCCCGATGGCGGCACAGATCAGGAGTGTGAGCAGGGTGCCGCTCCACACAGCGAGGCTCTCGTTGCGCTCAGCCTGCGCGACGCGAACAGCCTGCGCCGCGCGGGTCTGTCCTTCTAGCCTGTCGATGGCGGCGAGCTTGTCGCGCAGCGTGTCGAAGAACTGCTTGCCCTTGCCTTCAGCCTCGATACGCACCGCCTCCGGTCTCGTCGTCGGATCTGCGGCCTGACGTATCGCGGTCTCGCCGATATCGGCCTGCCAGGCGCGGGCTGCCGTCACGGCATCGGCCAACAGGCGTGACCGCTCGGCATCGTTGCCAATCAAGGTCCTCAGACGGGGGATTGTCTCCTCTAAGGCAGGCCGTCCCGCTCGATACGGTTCGAGGCTGCTCTCACGTCCGGTGATCAGGTAGCCGCGCAGTCCTGTTTCTTGGTTGAGCATGGCGGTACGGATGGCGTCGAGACCCCGGACCACCTGTGTCGAGCGGTCGAGGGCGTCGGTCGCATCCTGCAGCTGGTTACGTGTGATCAGAACCGCCCCACTACTGAGGACCGACACCAGCGCGATGACGCCGATGGCGCCGCCAAGCGTGCGGTTGAGGCCATACGTGTTCGGCATGCTCGGTTTTTCCTGCGCAGTCCTGCAGACGGCTTCGATCGACGGCCGCACCCATGACGGCATCGCCAATAGCGCTCAAACTGAGCTGGAGCGAGCAACAGGCTACACGATGACGAGATGGCAACAGCGGCCGAGTACGTGACGATAGGTGAGCATGGGCTGGTTCCCTGCGCCCCGCCCGTGAAGCCTCGGCCGGGCAGTCGCGTGAGGGTCGGTGCGGCGGAACTGGACACCGCAAGCGCCGACTCACGGCCTGGATCAAACAGAGGCTACCGCAGTGTCCGAACGCTGCTTCGCCCTGTCGCTAATCATCGCTTTGATACGCGAAGCGCGGGCAGATCCATCGATGCACTCGATGCCGCCGGCGGCGTTCAGGGTATGGAGGTAGTTGCCTGGCCAAGCTGGACCGGGCGTGATCCGACTGACGATCGTCTGCGCGAACCCGTCAGGGTCGAGGCGGTCTATCCGTGCCAGGCTCAGGGCTCGGCCGTAGCCTTGCGAACAGTCCTGTACAGGGCGGATCAAGACGCCCCCGCGTTCGACGATCCGCCCAGCTGGGCGAGCGGTCGAGGGATCGATCAGGACCGGGTTGGCCGGATGCGACGCGAAGGGCCCGCGGAAATCTGGCGCTGACCAGATGTGGAGCGTATCATGGTAAGACCCCGACCCGAGCGGGGCGTCTAAGCCTGCATCGCGCACGGTCGCGAACATCCACCAGCGGCCCGCATGCTCGACCAGAGTTGCATCGCTGGCGACCACGTCGGAGAGCAGCGTCGCCTCCTTGACCCAGCCTCCGGGATAGCGGGTCGCCCGGTAGAGATCGACCCGGCCGGCTGCGGAACTCTCCGGCACCATCCAGACCGCGCCGTCGCGCTCGAACACGAACGGGTAGGAGAGGTGATGGGGCTCTTCCAGTACCGGTACGGGCGTGCCTTCGGGGCCGTTAGGGCCGAACCGGACGGCCGAGATGATCGCCTTGCCGGTCGCGTGCGGAAATTCCTCAAGGAAGACGTGCGTGCTCCCGGCGTAGGCCAGCGGGAACGGATCGGCATAGAACCGGCGGCCGTCATCCTGCAGGTTATTCCAGCCAGTGTCCGGATGACGCCCGAGGTCGATCAGATCCGGTCCGTCGAGAAGGCGCCATCCGGTTCGCCAGTGCGGAGCATGGTAGCACAGCCGGTAAAGGCGACTGACCACACTCCTGGCGAGCAGTCGCGCAGACCGCTTTCCTAGAGCCGCCGCCGGGAGGACTGGGACGACACATTGGACGAGATCCGCCCTAGCCTCACGTTCCGAAGAGCCACTCAGCCGATCCCTTAGCGCGGCTGTGACGACCGTAATCGTTCGAGCCAGTGCGTCCTCGAAGGAGATGGCTATCGAACCCTGATGATCTGACCCAAGGATCCCGCTAGCCACGACGCGTTCATCTTGGATCAGTTCAAGCCGTGGCACACGTCCGGCGAGGAGACCCATAAGCAAGCCGTTTTCGCCGATGCCGCCATCGTAGGCTGGGCGCCACACAGGACAGGCGGCGACCGCATCACCACAAAGATCGAGAACCAGATCTGCCGCGATGGAGCGAGCCCAGGCTGCCAAGTCCGACGGCGAAAGGTGCAACGACCCGCCCAAACCGAGCCCGTAAACCAGCCCTTCAAGCCGGAACAATAGATCGGCACTAGCAGGCCAACCCTTTGGACCCGGTGCAATATCGACGCTGACATCCTGAATGCCGGGCGTGTCAGAGATCCGCTGTAACAGCGTGGCGTGCCAACGGCGTGGTCGGGTGCCGTCCAGACGAACTCTCACGTGCATGATGAGCGCGTCCCCACGCAGCGCGTCGACCCGCCGAATATCGGCTGCAGGTCCGCTCTACCGGCCAATCGGTAACAAGATTGATAACTGGCAACGTAAGAGAGGGATTTGCTGCGGAGCGTTTACCAGATGCCCAGTGATTGCCGCTGATATCGGCACCCATCAGCGGGTTTTAGGGATTTTCACCAGTCTAGGCGCCTTATTATGGCCACGGGCGGTGACTGCCGGAACACCCCAAGCTCGGAACGATGGTGACCGATCGTGAGACAGATCGACCATAGCGGTGCTGTCACTGCCCCACGCGCGCCAACCTCTCGGCCCCTCATGCCGAAAAGGCTTTCGGCGTGACGACCGCCCAACCCGCCGGCTTCGAGCGTCGGCGTGCCTCGTGGTCGCGATCGGGAACAACCTTGAGCGGAGCCGCGCGGGCGGAGCTGCTGACGTTCGTGGTTTTCACGCTGCTTCTCGTCGGGTTGTCCGGCGGCCTTCTGTGGACGCTGGGGTTCAACTACGAGGGGATCACCGGCTCGCCCACCTCGAAGATCCATCCGACGACTTACCTAGCGATCGCCATGTGCGGCTGGGGCATGCTGCGTGCCGGCAATCCCGTGATCCCCGTTGTGCAGGCCCTAAACCGCAAGCCGGCCTGCGTACTGCTGGCGATCTGCGGCGTGCTGCTTCTCGTATTGATTGCGGTCCGCGGTGGAACAGGTCTGGCTGGCTCGATCGATACCTTCGTGCTGGCGGGTCTCGTCCCGATCCTGTTCATGGATCGCAATGCCGCCACGTTGGGACGGCTGGAGAACGTCTTTCATTTTGTCATGTTGGCCAATGCCTTGCTGGGGCTATTTGAGTTTGCCAGCGGCCAACGCTTCTTCCCGTTCCGCATGGACGGCATGGCGTTTGAGACCGACACGCGCTCGGCTGCGCTCCAGGGCCATCCACTTACCAACGCGACGGTGACGGCCTGTTACGTCTTATCCCTCGCCATGGGCGGCGGGAGGGTTGCGCCGGCCTTTCGCGCTGCGATGATCGCCCTGCAGCTCGTAGCCCTGGTCACGTTCGGTGGGCGGGCAGCCACGGTGACGACCCTAGCCTTCGGTGGAATGGTTGGACTCGTCGTTCTCAACCGAACGCTACGCAACAACCGGATCCCGCTGGCCGGGGCTGCGTGTGCGTGCTTCGCCCTGACGATGGCACCGGTTGTCGTGGCTATCCTGGCCACTGTGGGCTTCTTCGACACTCTGCTGAACCGGTTTGTCTCCGATGGCGGCAGCGCCCAAGCGCGGGTCGACATGCTGGCGATCTTCGACGCTATCCCGTTCCGGCAGCTGCTGCTGGCGCCCGACCTCTTGCAGGTGAGCACCCTGCGGCGGATCTACGGCCTGGAATGGGGCATCGAGAACTCGATCATCTCGGACGTGCTCTATCACGGCGTTTTGGTGACGGCTTTGCTCGTCTTGGCTGTTGGGCTCTACCTCGCTGAGGTCGCCCGAGGGTGCCGACGCGGAGTCTGGCTGCCGATCCTGGCTTTTATCATCCTGGTCAACACCTTCGAGGGCCTCGCCGGCAAGACCACGATGCTCGCCAAGTTCGCCCTGATGCTGATCGTCCTGTTCCCGCTGAACCGGCTCGCGACCGCCACTGGAGGTAGTGGCGAGCCGGCTCAGGTCAGGCGCCCTGGAGAGCGCCGCGGCCGTGGCCGTGCGCTGTATAGGACTTCGTGAAGCCGAATAGGCGCTCGCGTACGAGGTGGGCGTCGGGCAGCAAGGCACGCATATCCCGCGCGCGAAGCAGGTGCGTGTTGTCGAAGTACGACTGCATCTTCTCCGGCGTGGGTCGGCTGAGCAGGGCCCACAGACCAAAGCGGATGAAGCGCCGCCCGAACGGACGCGGCAGCCAGTGGATCGCCGGCAGCACAAAGTGCGGTTCGATCGGGAACGCGTAAGCCGGTGTCTGGACAAAGTAGCGTTTGCAGACGCGACGTACTTCGCTGCAAAAATGGGCCCGCTGTTCGGGGGGCACGTGCTCAATCACCGAGTTACAGATCAGAACGTCGAAATGGCCATCCGGATATGGGATCCGCGTACCATCGTAGAGCTCAATCTTAAGCGCCTGCAGCTTGCCAGTGTGGCTGCGAGCTGAGCCATCGTCCTCGATGTTGAGAAGCGTCAGATCCGCTGGGATCATGTCCTCGGGCATTTGCTCCCAAAAATGGCGTGAGCCACCGAGGTCGAGCACGCGCAGACGTGGCAAATCCGGGCAGCGCTCACGCAGCACACGGCTGCGGCGGCGGCGAAACCGTCCCGAGAGAGCATCGACGAACGCAACCCAAGGATCCATGTCCAACTCTTTCCATGCAGTAAGAGGGTTGGATTGTTTTTCATCGGATCGCGAACGCCTGTCTAGAGAAAATGCCTCTATATCGACCCTTAAAAAGTGGAATACGCCGTCTAAAACGGATCATGCTTTACGCAGCACATGCTGCCAGAACCGCTATTAAGCCCTACAGAAAGAGCTTCAGAGGTTTGAGGTAAGGAGAGGTGGCTAAGCGCGCTCGTCTCACGTGCAAGCCGCCCCGCTCTCAGCGGGGGCCGAATGTGCCGGAGGCCATATTGCGACGAGAGCAGGCGCAGGCACTGACGGCCTGGCAAGGCATGCGGCCGCGAGCTTTACCCGACTGTCCGGCCGTAAGGGCTAGACAGCGTAATCGTCAGAGAATTGGCGCAACGAAAAAATCGGACACCGCAAGCGCCGACTCACGGCCCGTTATTGAAGGCGGCTGGATCCAGTATTGGCCCTGATCCAACGGGGCGAGAGAATGTCGCCGTCCTCTGTGATGATCCAAGGCTGCGCATCGTCTGCGTCTATGGCTTCAGCCGCTGCCGCAAGAGCTTGGCGTAGCGTCGGGAACTCATGACCCTGTGCGACGTGCGCTGGCCCCTGGCCAGGCCACACGGTTAGCTCGGCGCGCTTGTCGAGGTCGGCTCGCGTCATGCTCTGCTCACGGCTGTTGCGGGAGCGAGAGTGCCTACCGCCGACATGCGGCGAGCGAGTGACAATCTGGTTAACGGCTGGTTTCGCTAGACCGTGATGCCCATGCAGCGGGTGCAGGAGGACACTACGGCTATGTGCTCTGGTCGGAGATTGAGCATTGTTTGTTGCATCGCACCAGCTTAAGTGTGCGTTGCGGGATCGCGATGGCGTCGCAATCCTGCTGCCTTGAGAAGGGCGTTTCCTCCCTAGACTTCGGGCCGCTCCTTTGGGGGTGGCCTTTTCTTTGTCCGGGACGGCCTCGGTATCCGAACCAAGAGCCGACAGCAAGCAAGATGATGCCGTCTGCGGTGATCCGCGACGGAAGCTTGAACGTTATCGATCATGATGACGTTCAGCCCAGGACCGATCGAACCGATCCGTCTGGAGGACTGCGGGGCTCATTCCCATCAGACGAGGCGACCGGCGACCTGCGCGGTTGTCCCGTCCGCGATCTGCGCCTCAAACTAGCTAGGCCAAGCCATCCTTGGCTGCCTTGTCTGGATCGTCAGGTTTGCTCTCGGCGTCTTGCACCACGTCTTTGCTCTCGGGCCCGCTCCCGGTCGTCGGGTCGGGCACGTTGATGTTTCGGATCGGCACCGTTGGTGGCACGACGCTGATGCCATGAGGCTTATCGGTCTCGGTCATCGCTATGCCGCCCCCCAGTGACACCGGCACGTCGTGCGGACCAGATGATCCGCCCAGCATCATCCCTCAACGTCGCAGATCCTGCACGATTGGCAATCAGGCCCGCGAACCGGGTATCGGCATAGGCGATCGCCTCGGCATCCGTGCCCATCACGATCTGCTCGGCGGCAACCGAGAGACCGCTGGCGCAACGCCGGTGGATGGAGCATTCGAGGTGGAACACAGCCATCTCAAGGGGCAGGCAATACCCTTGCCAGAATGTACGGGTCGATCGGCGACGATGCCCGTCCGGAGAAGGGGCGTGTCATCGGGCTTGGGGCCGAGATGGAGAGCTTCTTGATGGCTGAACGTCGTCTACGGCTCCGCGCTGCTCGGATGCCGGACAACGATCCTCACGCCGATCGAGCAGAGTTACAGCGGCCCCTGCGAGCCCGGCTGGGTCCTGGCTCGGAACGTGAGCGTCAGCAAAGATCAAAATTAGCGTCAGTTGCTCAGGCAATAAGTACTACGACTGCTATTAACCATCGCGTAATATTCGTTAATAACTCGTTGACGCGATACCGCTGTTTGTGAGGAAATACGTAGGCGGGTCGGTGCCCGCCACGTCTTTCGAGGTCGTTATGGTTTGGTTCTCGGCGCTCAAGCTCACGCGTCGCATGGGCACGCATGTGCTGGCGAGCCTCGCAGCCGCCCCCTTGGCCCTCCTCGCCGATACGAGCTCCGCCAGCGCTCACGTGAAATGGTTCTGCGCCTACGACGTCGCCGGGCAGCCACGCGGCCTCGAACAGGTGCTGTGCACTGACTTCGAGTGGCTCGCTGGTCTGGCCATCCTTTGCCTGATGTTCGGGTGCCTGGCCGAGGGCACGCCGCTGGGCGGTGCCCTCATGAACGCGTTGGATCGCGTGACCACCCGGATCCGGACCGACACCGAGCTGCTGGTCCGCGCCACGCTGGGCTTCTTCTTCGTCTCGCTCTGGGAACTCGGCGGCATCATCCTCACCCCGGAGCTCAAGACCGACGTCGCCTGGATCCCGTGGTTCCAGCTCGCGCTGGCCGCCTGCCTGATCTGGCGCAGGACTATGCCGCTCACCGGCCTGGGCATCGTCTTCCTGTTCAGCTTGGCCACGGCGCAGTACGGCGTGTTCCACCTTGCCGACTACCCGGTGTTCCTCGGGGTGGCGGTCTACCTCGTCTGCCAAGGCCTCAACCTGAAGCCCTTCGGCCTGCGTCCGCTCGACATCGTGCGCTGGACCGCCGCCATCACGCTGATGTGGGCCTCAGTCGAGAAGTGGGCCTACCCGCAGTGGACCGATCCGCTGCTAGCCGCCAAGCCGCAGATGACCATGGGTGCGACGCCCGAGCTGTTCATGCAGGCGGCCGGCGTCATCGAGTTCACCCTGGCCTTCGCGCTGCTCTGGACCCCACTGGTGCGACGCGCCGCGGCGATCATCCTGGCCGCGATCTTCGTCTCGGCGGTGTTCGAGTTCGGCAAGGTCGACGCGATCGGGCATTCCGGGATCATCGTCGTGCTGCTCGGCATCGCGGCCGACGACATGCGCACCGCAGTGCGGGTCCGCGACATCACGTGGGCGCCGGCCTACTACGGTGGTGCGCTCGCGACCTTCCTGGCGCTGTACTACGTCGGTCACGAGGCCCTGTACGAAGGCCTCACCGGCCTGCCGGTGATCTGAGGCCGCCTGATAGATGGAGCTCGGTCGCCACCTTCCTACTGGACGTGGAGGGTGAGCTTCATCTTCGGGTGGATACCGCACTTGATCACGAAGTCGCCGGGCTCCTTCAGCGTCAGCGTGGCCTGTTTGCCCGGCTCTTGGTCGCCGGCGTCGAACGCGAACCGATCGGCCTCGATGAAGGCGTGATGGATCGCACCGTCGTCCCCGTTGACCAGGACGATCGTGTCACCTCGGCGCAGAAACAGGTCGGTGGGGGCGTATTGCCGCCCCTTCTGCAGCACGACGCGAACGACATTGGCAAGATCGGCTTGGGCCGGTCCGAGTGCGAATAGCCCTGCCATGAGCGCGATAGGCGTGCTGATGAGAAACGTGCGACCTAGATTGCATATCGGCACGGATACAACCTTGATAAGTAATCTTCGTCAAACAGCCCTAGACCTAAAAGGCTGGGTACCGCCTAACAAAGATCAGTATAGTCGCCTAAAGGTTCCGGGTGCCTCGCGCTCAATTTGCGAAAATGCGCAATCTACGCGTTAATATCAATAAATTATTAAGTCTAATCATTCGTGGATAGTTCAGGCGTAGGGGCCACCGAATAGGTCGCCCATCGCTTTGCGC